>JBBRGL010000073.1:0-10247 GCA_038240675.1 Peptostreptococcales bacterium | reverse complement strand
GGGTCCATTTTTGAATTGGGTTCAAAGTAAAGGGCGTTTTCCATTTGAATGACAAAGATCACCGCCGCTTCAAATCCATTTTGGCGCGCATCCATCAGTTCATAGAGATGCTTTGTGCCTCTTTCAGTAGGTGCATCGGGGAATCTGAGGACACCCGCCTCCTCTAAGGTGACCCCTTTGACCTCAATGTAGGCCTTTCTGTCCCCCACTTCTACAGAGAAGTCGAATCGGGATTTTTTGTACTGCGATTCTGCTTTAATCGCAGTCAGATTATGAAAACCCTCAATTTTGTTTTTTTGCAGTGCTTCTTTGATCACGGCGTTGGGGGCTTGTGAATCCATATTGATCAGCATATTCCCTTTATAAATCGAAATCAAGGAATATGCGGTCTTTCTATTGGGATGGGGTGCATATTCTAAAATCACCTTCGCCCCTTGAATGAGGAGTTCTCGGCAACGCCCAGTATTCTTCACATGGGCTACCACCAGAGCACCCTCAACAGCCACATGGGCAATAAATCGATTGGGTCTCTCGTGGAAAATACCTTTGACCATTTGGCCTTTGTAATGCATTATTGTTCTCCTCGTTGTTTAAATGAAGTGTTGTGTTCAGAAAATGGGATTTAGAAGCTTGATAATTCAAAATCATACTGATTTGTGTTGTTTATTTAGGGTATATAGACGATAGCGATTCTGGAGGTTATTTATGAAACTTTCTTTAAAACATTTGACACTTCCAATACTTGTTTTTTTGATGATGACCCTTTTCTTCTTTTTCACTGCTAGACTTGAATACACTACAGCTATTTCAGAGAATCAACAAAAGGCTAAAGACTCTTTAATCAATACAAAATCAGCTCTTGAAAGTCTTTTGACTGCGCATATTATCAGTGCAAAAGGCTTGATTTCATACGTTCAGAACAATCCTAATTTGACTCAAAAAGATTTTGAAGCGTTTGCATCGGGACTGTATGAATCCAGTAATAGCATCATTCGCAATATGGGTATTTTAAAAGATACCACCCTTCGATTAGTCTATCCCGTCGAAGGCAACGAAAAAGCCATAGGTGTTGATCTCTCAAAAGTCGAAACTCAAAAGAACACTGTTTTAGCCGTGAAAAAAACAGGTAAAATGATGATTGTAGCGCCTGTTGATTTGGTTCAAGGGGGGAAAGGCATCGTCGCCAGAATCCCTCTGTATATTCTAGATTCTCAAACGCATAAACCGGTTTATTGGGGGCAAATGAGTGTTGTGTTCGACTATGACGTGCTCCTTAAAGACAGTGGTCTTCTTCGTTTAGGAGAGACAAACTATGTTGATCTCTTTGATTCTTCAAATCAAACATCTTCGAAGACCTCTATTTGGAGTAATAAACCTCAAGGTGTTATCAACGGCGTCTCAGAAACAATTGACCTCTATCAAGTGAATTGGACCCTTACCATGAGCCGAAAAACGGGCTGGAATGGCTTGACCATAACGTTTTGGATTATCATTTTATCTGGTATAGTGACTATTTTGGGGGCTACTTATGGACTCTATATGCTTTTGTCCTCAAAAGATGACTTGAAATCAAAGGTTGAAGAACGTACCCACTCTCTGAAAACCACAAATGAGACTCTGGAACTCAACATGGGCGAACTTGAAGAGAGTCAGGCTGAACTCACTGAAATCAATACAAGGCTCCAAAATACCGTTGAAACTTTAAAAGAAACACAAAAACAATTGATCGTCTCCGAAAAGTTGGCTGCTCTTGGCGAATTGGTTGCAGGTGTAGCGCATGAAATCAACACACCACTAGGAATCAGCGTGACACTATCAAGCTATATTCAGAGGCTTCTTGTCAATTTGAAATCCAGATATAATCAACATGCCTTGAGTTTGCAAGATATTGAAGAATTCCTCAGTGGGAGTAACGAGGCCATTAGTTTGCTGAATATTAATCTAGAACGCGCTTCAGGACTTGTCAACAGCTTCAAACAAGTCGCCGTGGATCAATCCTCTGAAGAAAAGCGTCAGTTTTTTGTAAAAGATGCACTCCAAGATATCCTGAAAAGTATCCAACCCAAATTTAAAAGAACGGATATTCAAACGCTGATTATCTGTGACCCTGAAATTATAATCGACAGTTATCCTGGTGTCATCGCGCAAATTATCACAAATCTAGCATTGAACTCACTTCTTCATGGATTTGGGAGTCGATTAGATGGACAAATCACTGTAGAGTTCCGCGTCGTCGGCAAAACTTATGAATTGATTTATTCTGACAATGGCATAGGTATACAAGAGGAGATCAAAGACAAGATTTTCAATCCCTTTTTCAGCACACGTAAGCATGCAGGCAGCACAGGACTAGGACTCCACATCATTCACAATTTGGTCACCCAAACTCTGAAAGGTCAAATTCGGATGGAAAGCACAAGTGGACATGGCGTCCAGTTTTTGATCACATTTGCAGAATAAAATGTAGTTGGACCCTATGGGCAGACACGAGAGAGGCCCCTACTTTTGAACCTCTATCTTCACTTTTGCACCTTCTTTTAAGGCTGCATCGGGTTTGACAACAATTATTTCTCCCTCTGCCAGGCCCTTCAACACTTCTATGCGCTGTTCTTCTTCTATGCCCGTTTCGATTTTTTTGATATGGGCGATACCGCCTTCAATGCTAAAAACACTCGGCCTTCCTTCGTTGTCAAAAATAGCGCTTTGATTCACGATCAACGCATCGGGTTTTTCGGAAAGGATGAAGCGTGCTGTCAGTGTATAGCCCGCTTTCAATGCTTTGTTTTGTTGTTCTAATGCAATTTCCACTGAGACGCGCTTTTGAAATATACCAAGGTCTGATAATTTACTAAAAGCAATTGGCGCAACTTTTGAGACCTTTCCTTTAATCTCCGAAAGACCTAACTGATCATTGAACAGAATCACGGGCGTCCCAACATCGATTCCTTTCATATCCTCTATCAAAACATCGCAGGTCAAATAAAGCACATCGGTGTTTCCAATCTCCACAAGTTTTTGACCCGGCTGAAGATAGCTGCCCACTTCGACTGCTTTTGACAGGACAATGCCTTCCATTGGTGATGTATAGGACAAATTCAGAAGTTGTTTCTCGAGAAGACTAAGCCTAGCCTTTAAGCTTTCAAATTGAGACTGAAACTGAGTCTTTTCATTTTCTGTCAGACCTGCTTTTGCGGATTGTAGATTGGCTACGGCAGTGAGGGTACTTGCTTCCTGACTCGCTAAAGTGGTCAATGCTTTATCGTACGTGTCTTTACTGAGGGATCCCGCTTCATACAGTACTTTAGTGCTGGCTGCAGCTGTTTTTGCATCCTCAAGTGCTGATTTTGCAGAACGTAAAAGTGCTTGAAACTGAGCCAAGTCACTGGATTTCACCGCCGTTTTAGCTTGATCATATCCCGCAATAGAGCCTTCAATTTGCGCTTTGAGATCTTGTATTTGAAGGTGAATAGTGTCTTTGTCGAGTACAAAGAGAACATCTCCAGCCTTCACCTTTTGCCCCACTTCAACAGGCACTTCTGTCACAAGTCCAACTGCCACAGCAAATACATCTGCTTTATAGCTTAACTGTGCTTCTGATAGCTCTTCCACATACGCGACAATCTTTCCCTTGATGACAGGCTCTGCAACGACTGTAATGCTACTTTTGCCCATTTGAAGAAAAACCACTAGAAGGATTACGACAACAATCAATCCTCCACCCCAAATTCCCTTTTTTTTCATCACTGTTCCCCCGTTCTTTTAACTTAAGAAATGCGGCTCTTGAGCGCTTCGATAAAATCTAAGTTGAAAATTTTAGTGCGTGTGGCAAACTGTGCAATAATGACGTAAACAACTGTGGCAACTGCTGCGATAACAAATATTTTAGGTGAGTAAAAGCTTGGTAGGGTAATCATCTCAGAACTAAAAGACTTGGCCATGCCACTGATCATAGCCATCCCAAGGGGGATTCCTAAAAGGACTGAACAGATTGCCAAAAGGCTATTTTCTCGAGTTACTATTTTAAAAACTTCTTTTTTGTCAAATCCCATGACCCGCAAAGAGGAAAATTCCATTTTGCGCTCTGAAATCCCTATTACTGTGGCATTGTAGATAATGGCAAAGCCCAAAATGGCTCCAAAGATCATATAGGCATTCGTCGCCACGATCAGTGTGTCCATGTACTCCAGAAATGAGTTTTTTACATCACTTGCCGATCGAATCAGCGCAATATTTGTGACATTCTTGAGCTTTTCTTTCACGTCGTCCTTTGAAGTCAGATTGACCCCGGTGATCAGTTGAGGATTGAGCATAAGATCCTGCATGGTGGTTATTTCCATATAGGCATTGCTGCCTAAGTACTGATGCAGTATTTCCCCAACTTCCAAATGGACATCGGCTCTCCCAGGGACAAAGCTTGCAATGGCAATAGTTTCGCCCTGACTGACGTGCAGTAGAGTGGCAAGTCCCTCTGTCAAATAAATACGGTTTACTTTAAGACGTATAGGCTTATTGGATACATCTTCAAAATCCATCAGACGCGTTTCAGACGGCACACCTATGACCACAGATGCTTTTTCATACCATTTATACTTCAGTTCAAATGGGGACTGTAGCTTAGGTTCAATGTCAGTGGTCTTGACCAAATGCTTGAGATCTTGAAGGACACTTTGGTTCATGGGTCGGTTGAATTCTATGCTATAATCCATTTTTTGCAGTTTGTTGTACTGAATATCAAACATCGTCGGCACGGCGTTCCCCATATAAAGAGGGACAGTATTGATAGCGTAAGCCATTGCCAGTCCAAAAGTTAGTAATATGAACCGTCTTTTCATACGCGCAATATTTCTAATGACCATTTTCCAGCTAAAGCTTACATGACGCCAAATGAGTGGAATTCTTTCTAAGAGTATTCGCTTGCCGGATTTAGGCGCTTCAGAACGCATAGAATCCGCAGGCATAATTTTCAAAATTCCACGGGCTCCTAGAAGTCCTGCAAAGACACAAAAGGAACTTGTAAGCACGAGTGCTGAAATAATATAGCCCGGATACACTGCTATATGAACAAAGGGTATATTAAAATAGAATACAAACACCTTGCTCAGTGGACCCGAAAACCCAAGTCCGACCAAAATCCCTATTATAGACCCCACAATTCCAATGGACAAAGCATAACCGGTGTAGTGTATCAAAACTTGGCTATTGCTATACCCTAGAGCTTTGAGTACGCCAATAGGAATACGGTCATTGCTGACGATTCGCGACAACATGATGATAATTATAATGGCGCCAACCCCCAAAAACAGGATAGGAATGACACTGGCCATTTTCTCGATGCCATCCATTTTTTGAACCAAGACATTATTGCTGAGCTGGTCTTTGAACTTGATCATACGCTTTACGCCGTAGGCATCTAGCTTTATTTCGAGTTCTTTGATGATTTCATCTGCATCGGCCGAGTCTTCTAGCGTCACTAAAACTTCATTAAAATAACCTGAATAGCCGTATACAGACTGTGCGAAGTCTTGATTCACATAGAAAATCCCGAATTTATCGGGGTTTGGCATAAGTGCCTGTTCATTTTCCATCAGATAGATAAATTCCGAACTCGACACGACAGCTTTTACAGTCAGTGGGTATTCACGCCCTCCGATGACGGGTGTGATGACTTGACTTGGACCAATGTTTCTTGCCACAGCAAATTGTTGCAGTAGAAGACCTTCTTCCAACCGCGGGCTAGCAGTTTCACCTTCAATAAGATAAAGTTTGTTGATTTGAGGTTTGTCGGGCATGGACATGAGTCGTACTGTAACCCGCTCATCTTTGTTGTCGACTTTGAGGGGTACATCAAAAGACAGTCGACCTTCAACGTCTAAAACCCCATCAATGCGCCTTATGTCTTGAAGTGCCGTTGTAGGGATTTTGAGCAGTTCTATTTGAAGATCTGCACTGTTGGTCATTTCATAATAATCATCCACTGCGTTTCGAATGTTGATGTTTGTGATATTGAACAAAATATATATCGCTAATGCCACTATCACAATCACCACAATGGAGATAAATTGACCCTTTGAATGACGGATCATCCGTATGAGACGTTTATCCAGTATGCGCATTACCATTCAATCCTTTCAGGGAGAAGTGGGTCGACATTAACTTTTAATTCGACGATGGTGCCACTGCGCATTTTAATAACCCTGTCGGCCATGTCTCCAATTGCAGCATTGTGGGTTATGACGACAACTGTCTTTCCATATTCCTTATTGATTTTGTGAAGTAGAGATAAAATGAGCATTCCAGTCTTGTAATCAAGGGCGCCTGTGGGCTCATCACATAAAAGTAAAATAGGATTCTTAGCCACTGCCCTTGCAATAGCAACGCGTTGTTGTTCACCTCCACTCATTTGCGAGGGAAAATGGTGCTTGCGATCGAGAAGTCCTACCGCATCCATGACTTCATTGATGTTCATAGGCGCTTTACATATTTCAGTAGCGAGCTCCACATTTTCTTCTGCTGTTAAATTCGCCATGAGGTTATAGAACTGAAAGACAAAACCGACTCGATCGCGTCTAAAGGCCGTCCTCTTTTTGTCGTTATAGAGCGTTATGTCTTCCCCTCCAATTTGGATTGTCCCAGAGGACGGCAAATCCATACCCCCCATAATGTTGAGAAGCGTACTTTTCCCTGATCCGCTAGGCCCAAGAATCACGACAAACTCCCCTTCATAAAGCTCAAAACTAATTTCTTCAAGAGCGCTCACCTGCACATCGCCCATCTGATAATTTTTGCTTAATCCGTTGATCTTCATCAAAACAGTCGGTTTCATTTGTGAAGTTCCCCCTCTATACCATGCTATACCTTCATTATACGCTTTTGTAGCCCTTTAGAACAGTATGGTACAAAAAAGGATGTCACGCGCGACATCCTTTTCTGTATTGCTTTTCTATGATTGGTTAGGATCGTTTCAGCAAATCGACCTCCTGCTAGCTTCTGCCACCGTTACGCTTTATCGCAGCCTCATAGAGAATGAGTGTGGCGGCTATGCCGACGTTTAGGGAATCACAGTCACCATACATCGGTATTTTGACGGATTCTGCACCGATGCTGTACCAGTCTTTTGAAATACCATAACGCTCGCTGCCCATGATGATGGCAACCTTGCCACTGTAGCGTTCTTCATAATAGTATTTGTCTGCATCCGTGTCTGTCAAAATAATTTTGTATTTATTGTGGAGCAGCCATTCAATGACTTTTGTCGTATCTTCTTCGACTATGGGCACTTTAAAACAAGACCCTTGGCTGCTGCGGACAATTTTAGGATGGGTCATGCGTGTTTTTCGGTTGCAGATGATGACTGCATCGGTGTTGGTACCGTCACAAGAACGGATAATGGTGCCGATGTTTCCCGGGATCTCTAAGCCATCTAATACTATAATGACTTCATGTTTTTTGGGGATCAAATCTAAGAGACGTGTCTGTGGAAAATGAGCCAATACAAAAATACCAGCTGATGTACCCACTTCTGATAACTTTTGGAAAGTTGAAGCCGATACCAAATGAATCTCTTCCGCTGCATCCATTAAGTCTATGGCAATTTTGTATGCATCCATAGAGGTGATGTCCTGAGGACTCACCACCACCGCTTGAATGTGGACGCCAAATTTAAGGAGCTGTCCCGATGCCCATATTCCCTCTACACCGACGAGCTTTTCTGGATTGGATTTGGTGTTGTTTTGAATAGACTGAATTTTTTTGATGACTGCGGCGTTTTTCCCTGATAGGCGGCATCGTTCACCATATTGACTGCGAATAGTGCGCTCTTTTTCCTCGATACTCATTTTTATAAACATAGCTCTCCTTGGTGAATAGGGGGTGTGATGTGTATTCGAAAATGTCCTGAAAAACAGAGAAAATCTCTTTTAAAACCCTAATCTATTATACCATCACATGGACACAATATCATCCTCTATTCAGCGTCTGATTGAAGCAAGGCTTTACATTTTGCATCGTATGCCACAATCATTTCCTGAAGTTGTATTGGATCAATAGTCATGCCAAATCCTGTCGTTTCGAAAAGTCGTTTGGGAAGTTTGATGTCGACCTGTTCAAAACCCATGGCTTTTTTAATACGCAGTTTTGTGGCATAGATCGTGGCTGCTATTTGGCCTAGGTCCGCTTCTGTATAGGTGTGTCCAATAGAAGTCAAGGCAGTGACAATCGTCGGCAAATCATATATTTTGCGTGCAAAGAGGCAGGCAATTAATGAATTCAATATGCACCGATGAAGCTCTTCATTGTACACCTTATTCACCATGTCCTCAGTCGATACAGGTTTGCCTTCGTCAAAGCTGTATCCTCCGTTGCAGAGATGTGAATGCCTTGCGCCAACTGCAGAGCCTAGAACTGAACCGTAACCTGTGTGGTATCCAGCCATTTCATTGCCCCCAAAATGCATGGCAAAATCTTCGCCGCCGTATTTGGCGCTGGCAAAGGCAGAGCCCTCACCAAGGTCGTGATAAAAAGTATTGCTGCGTTTGACGAGATGTTTTAGAGCGATTAAATAATTTTTTTGATTGCCAAACTCAAGGGGAATCAGGGTATCATCCAAGGTCAATAGTCCTTTTGAGTAGGCTTCAGTCGCCCACCCAAGAACAACACCAGCAGAAATTGCATCCATGCCATATTCTTCCACAGCTTCGATCATTTCAAGCACTTCATCACTGGTCTTGAGTCCAAGGAAGGTCCCCAAACTGAAAATCAATTCGTAGTCATAACCTACACTAATGGCTTCATACTCAAACCCTTCACCAAATTCTCGTCTAAATTGGCCAATATGAATGCAGCCCACTGGACAACCCGCACAAGCAGTCTTCCTTACAAGGTTTTTTTCTGCAAAAGCTTCGCCGGACAAAGCCTCCACATCTTCTCGCTGAGACGTTTGAAGGTTGTTGACAGGGATACCCCCTTTTTCGTTCATGACATGGACGCCAATAGCTGTTCCTAGGTCATGGTATTTTTTCATCATATCCGTGTTGAGCGCTTTGTGGTGAATATCATGGAAAGCTTTGAAATACGCTTTTTTGTCCCGTATGGGCAAATCACCCTTTCCATAAACACAAATCGCCTTCAAATTCTTACTGCCCATGACAGCGCCAAGGCCGAGACGACCAAAATGACGATAAGTGTCTACACAGACACTTGCAAACTTAACACCGTTTTCGCCGGCTTTGCCTATTCTAAGAATACTGCGCTTACCTGCTCCTGCTTCGCGTTCTCGAATAATTCGTCCCGTTTCATCAGAATCCAAGTTCCAAAGCGCAGAAGCATCTTTAAACTCCACGACATTGCTTGAAATCGACAAATACGTGGGTCTTTTGCTTTTTCCGACAATGACAATGGCATCGTGATGCGCCATGAACATTGTCAAAGCTAACCTGCCACCTGCATAGCTTTCCCCCAGTTCTTTAGTCAGTGGCGACCAAAACATGGCCACTGTCTTTGTGATGACTGGAAATATTGTAGAAAGAGCCCCAATGGCAAAAACAATACATTGCTCTGGGTCGAGTATGTTTTTTTCCACCTGTATATGCTCCTCGAGAAGCTTTGAAGCGATCCCGACGCCGCCCAAATATTGACACAAGTCTTTGCGCTGCTCTATTCTGTAGGTCTCTTTACTCAAATCAATGGTGAGTACGGCTATATAGTCTTTATAGATCATGGTTTTTCGGCCTCCTCCATAAATAGACAATGGTGTGGACAATATTTGACACAAGTACCGCAGTGTCTACAGATCACAGGCTTGTCCAAATTTTCACTGTAGTGAATTGCGCCAACACCACAAGCTGCGACGCATTTACGACAGCCTATGCACTTATTCTTGTCTAAATTGACGCCGCCACCTTCTCTTGGTGTCAATGCGCCAAGTTTGCAGGCTTCCGCACAAGAGATGTTCTCTTGACAACCTATACAAACCACACAGACAAATTTGCTTTGTAATCCGCCCTTCGTCTTGATCTGAATGGCACTTTCTCCTAAAGAATGATAGCCATTCAGAGTGGCACACACTAAAGAACAGGTTTGGCAGCCTATACAAGCATTCATATTGTAACGTAAAATTTTAGCCATGGTCGTCCTCCTTAATCATAGAAACCTCACACTGGTTATTACCCCATTCTCACTTATTCTATCACGCCTCTAAACGCCGTACAATCGATTCACGAAATGGGACAACGGTTCCCATAGAAAAAACC
>JBBRGL010000072.1:0-10286 GCA_038240675.1 Peptostreptococcales bacterium | reverse complement strand
AGCAGTACAAAGGTATAACCTCGGGTATACTGAACCTGCAACATATAGTTACGGTACGGGATTGGTTATTGATAATTCCAGTAAGATGAAGTGATTTCAAATGAAGAAGAAGTATCTTATTTCAGTCACAATAATAGTTGTTTTGGTTATTGTCGTAGTAGCCTTGTCAGATTGCACAAAACTTGTTGGAAAGTATACTTTTCTTGAGCAAGATGTATCTTCAGATGTTATTCTAGATGGCACTTTGATACAATTACCTGCCGGAATAGCGTTCGTAATAATGGATGTTGAAATGGAAGGGCTGAGACTTAAGTGTGCAAATTTCACGAAATTAAGTAAGATTAGTGCATTAACTTTTTCTGTATCCAGTCATTCTAAAAAAAATTCATTATTTTACTGGGACTTTGTTATCCCCTATGCAGGTAATCAAATGAGTGACAGAGGTTACGTTCATATAACTGAGATTAATGAGTATGGTTACATGAATGTTGTCACAAAAAATTTGTTTCTGCTACCTTAATATGGATACATGATATTGGCGCCGCAGTTAGCCCGTGACAATAATCTCACGATTTCATTTAAAAAGTTAATATTGAACGCAGTAGAGTCCAGTGGCGATACCGACAAATATTATACGTTTGAAGTAGAAATAATGCTGAAAAATAATGTTTCAGGGACTGAAGAAATACTCATCAACAAAGGTCAACTAAGCGTCAAGCAAGACTTCTTTAAGTACAAAATCCTTGCGATTAAGATTTTTGGGGATAAGCTCGTTCGTTGAATAAAGAGGTTTTAAATATTGAAATAAGAGGCGTTTCTATGGATTTTTATTTTGCATTTATCGTAATACTACCCATTTTTTTATTAATTGCGGTGAGTTTTTTTGTCGTGAATTGGGTGAAAACGAGACATTTGGTTACGCCTTTAAGCATAGGTGCTTTTGCGCTTATTGTCATCATGACTTTGATTTTGACTTGGTATTATAATCCCACAAGAGGCGTATTAATTAATTCCCAGCCCGAAACTGTAACAATAAGTATTGATAACAAACACGTTGATCTTAATGACAAAGAAGACATTGCATCCTTACTAAAAACGATCAATCAAAATATATACACTAGAAATGCATCGGATAGTTTAATCGAAAGCGGATTTCCAAGTAAAAACCTAATCAGAATCGATTTGGTTTACGCTGAGGACGGTAAACATTTTAAAGTGGTTCATCTGTATGTCCTTAGTAATTTCGGTAATGAAGAAGCAAGAAATCTGGAGGAACTATCAAAAGGAAATCGATTACAAATTAACGAGCAATTTTACAGAATCAAAGAACCTAAGAAATTTAGTGAAGAAATCTATAAGTTGATTGTGCAGTTTGATGTGTTTGAACCTGAAGTGGTTGGCTATACTTACAATATGGATGAAGAAAATAAACTAGTAAGACTTCTAGATATTTACGCTTTCGATTACAATATGAATGGCGAAGCGGTTGAAGGTGTCATGACGATTGATGATACCGAAACAACGTTTAGTGCTATCAAAGTTGATGTTCAAAAGGATTATGACATGTTCCATGGTACATTAAAATATGGTGACATTGAATATTTATTTGATATCTCATTTTTTAAAGTGGGTTCTGTTACTGGTCTGTATTATGATGAGCAGAAAGTATTTGTTAATGGGTTTGTGATTGAGTGATAATTTTTGTGCATTGCTCTAACTGAAATTAGTTGAAAGGGAAAATATTATGAAAAATAAAAAGAGACTATTAGTACTTACAATCATTTTAATGATTACATTGATCGCAATTGTAACTATAGAGTCAACTGATTTTGATCTTAAGTTTTCAGTGGATCAAAACGACAGTACAGTTGAAGCCGAAACTGTAACACTCAAAGGCAAACTCATTAAATTGCCATTGGACTTTTATTACATAAAAGGTAAGTTATATATCGATGAAAAAAGTTACAGTTTGGGAAAATTTAAAAAAGTATCAAACCCATATAATGATGATATCTATACGTTGGTTTTTAATGATAAGGACGATCAAGAATTCATGAATGGTGAGGCGCTTTTAGTGGGCAACATTAGCGACAATACTGTTCAAAGTATGAATATCTCGATTTTTAAAATGAAATTGAATACGGGTTTTTCATATGGTGAGACAATTAATTGTCAAATCGTTTACCGTTAATTCAACAACTTGAGGTAATGCTACATTTAAATAGGGGGAATTAGAATGAGAATAAAAACGATAAGTATATCAATGATTTTTCTACTGTTAAGTTTGATACTATTGTCAACGCCTAGATCAGAAGCGGCCACATCAGTTAGTGTGACGATTCCAACATTTAAGGTGCGTTTAAATGACGTTACAATAGATAACGGTTACAGTCAGTATCCACTTATTGTCTATAAGGATATTACATATTTCCCAATGACATACTACGATAGCCGTTTCATGGGACTTGAAAGTTTATGGGGCAACACTACTGGACTTGAAATTGTGAAAACGGGGCATTTGCTTTGGCTGGTGATTATTATTATTTTGAAGGTGCAGCGGGTAAAATCTATCAAGCGCCACTATCGAATCCCCCAAATAGTAAATTTGTTTTTCAGCTGCCATTAAATGAAATGCGTGATGGTTATGTTTTTGCCTCTCTTTATGCAGATGGCAACCAAGCGTACTTAAAATACCACACGGGTGGTGCGATCATGGGCTCTGATCATTTAATCAAGCTCAACGAGGATGCAACAGCACTTGAAGTGGACAATGGTTATTCAAATTATAAAAAGTTTGATGCTTATACAGTGCGTGTGGAACAGGGATTTCCGCCATCAAATGACAATATTCAGACAAAAAAGAATTCTGAAGTTAAATTTGTTAAAATTGGAAATCCAGAATTTACGTATGGTCTGTTTATTAAACATGAATCGACGCAAACATCTGCCCAGGGAAACGATGACTTGTATCTCATAGATGGTGACGTCTATGTTCTTGGATATGAAGGTCTACCTGATGATTTGGCGGCAGGAACGACTGGGATATATAAGGTAAACATTGAAACGAACGCAACGTCAAGACTCTGCAGCGAAGAAGCACAAAGCTTTAAAATCGTGGAAGATATGGTTTATTTTCTTGATGGTAATAGCTGGCTATACCGTGTGCCATTGTCGGGTGGTAAAGCGGTACTATTGGTTAACAAACCGGTTAAACGCTATCAAATCATGAATAAAAATGTCTATTATGCGTTCACTGAAGATGCATTACTTCGTGTCTTAGGCCGCTCAGATAGTATCAATCGGGGCGGAAAGTTGATCAATTTGGCGCAGCAAGGTAATTATCTCATGGCTACATTTGAAAACCGTTCTACCCCTGCTTACAAGTTGATTGTTTTTGATCAAGAGGGGACAATCAGATATAAAACCTATGAAAACTTTGATTTGGTAGGCATTCATAATGATGCAGTCGTGATTATTAAGGACAAATGAGAAACCAGCATCGCCAGATTCAACACCATGTAAAATGTACCGTAACCCATCGCTGTATGTGATGAGCAGTGAACCTCAGGAGGCAGCTATGATTGGAAGCATCATAAAAAAGAATCGACTCGATCAAAATATGAGCCAAGAATCGTTATGTAAAGGAATCTGTGCCGTATCTTACTTGAGTAAAATCGAAAATGATCAAGCGCATCCTAGCCATGAAATATTGGCTATGCTACTGGACAGATTGGGCATTCCTTTTCCAGAAACTTTAGGAGAAATCGAAAGCTACCGCAACCAAATATATGGTGTCATACATGAACTTTTCTATGGTGATGAAGAGAAAGCCCATCTAGCATTTGAAGGTCTCAAAGATAAATGTACTTTATTTGTTGCCTCTCCAGCTGTCGTCGATTGGCACATCCTCGACGGTTATTTTGCATACAACGAAGGGCAATGGAACGACTTATCCGAAAAAATAGACGCTCTTGATGCGTACTCAAAACACTTTACGATTAAGCAGCAGTATCACTTCTATAGTTTAAAAGGCCAATTGGCCGTACATGACGTGGACTACGATGCAGCACTAGACGCTTTTGTGAAGGCGCAAAATGCTCATAGGGACGGAATGATCATCAGTCTACTTTCTATGACTTATTATTATAAGGGCGACTATGTATCTGCAATCACTTATGGCAATGACGCATATTTTGAGCTGATGGATGCTGGCTATCTAACACCTGCAATTAATATAAGTGGCATTGTGGCATCTGCTTATTCAAACCTCAATCAAATTGATCAGGCGCTGTACATCTATAAACGCCAACTCAATTTAACCCTCTATACACATCAAAAACATATTCAGTATTCGGTTAATTATAATATTGGCGCTACCTATCTCATGCGTGGCGATTTTCGGCAGTCGGTTGATTATCTGCATAAAGCTTTAGATTATTTAGATGCAAATGATGTTTGGACTTATTTTTATCTATACCAAAAGCTTGTCTTGTGTCATATCGGTTTGAAACAATGGAGCGTGGCACGGCAATGGCTTGAAAAGCTCGAGTCATATGTGAATCTTTCTCAAAGCAAGCCTGAAGCATCGTTGCTACTATCGATCAAATGGCTCGGCTTCTTTAAAGACCATGAGGATCCAAAGCAAGTTCCTGGATATCTAGAGGCACTGAAAGCAACGTTTGATCAGTCCAAACGCGATTCACATTTTGGCTTTCATTTGTTTTATGGTCAGTACCTCTGTGAGGCTTATAAAGCCAACCGAAAATACAAAGAAGCGCTATCTCTTGTGGAAGTGCTAAAACTTTCCTAAATTCATAATTTTAGTGGCATTAAAATACAAATTCAAGTGAATTTTTCCCAATCAAACCCCCTATTTAAGCCTTAAACCTTGTGCTAAACTATAATTACTACATGTACACGGGGGCTTTTATGAAAGAAACACTTTGGACAAAAAACTTCATACTAATTATGCTCGGGACTGTTATATCAGCGATCGGGGGCGTTGGATTGAGCCTTGCATTATCTGTCACTGTCTACGACAACACGCAGTCCACTTGGCTCACAGGGTTATATAGTGCGCTTACTATTATCCCATCTATTCTCTTACCTGTTTTGGTCAGTCCAATTGTGGATCGGTTCTCTAGGAAAAACATCATCGTCACCTTGGATTTACTCCTTGGCATCGTCTTTCTAGTCTTTGCATGGCTGACAAAAACGGGTTATTTTAATTTTTACTTTTATGTCCTGATGGGTCTTATCATGAATGTCAACGGGGTCATCTACGGCTTAGCATATGATAGCCTCTTTCCAAATCTAATTCCAAAAGGCATGTTTCAAAAGGGGTATGCCATTGGCAATCTGATTTACCCTTTGACCAATGTGTTAATTTTGCCGATTGCTACGGTGGTTTTTCATTATTATGGCGTCGCTTTTATGTTTTTGCTTGAAGGGCTTCTTTTAATCATCGCCTCAACCTTTGAACGCCGCATCTCTATCGAAGAAACCACCGAATCAAAAGTTGTTTTTAACATAAAATCGCATTTTGAAGACATCAAAGCAGGATTTCATTATTTGATGCAGGAAAAAGCCATTTGGAATGTCTATTTATTTTTCGTAATCATGATGTTTGCAGACGGCATCCATATTCTAATCTATCCTTATTTTGAAAAGAGTTCGGTTTTATCGGTGGTTAATTATTCACTGCTTTTGTCTCTTCAATCAGCGGGCTACATGTTTGGTGGCTTTCTTCACTATTATGTAAAAATCCCTACCCATTGGCGCTTTGGTCTCTCTGTCATCGTCTATTTCGCATTCGCGTTCCTCGATGCATTGTTCTTCTTTATGCCCTTTATCATCATGTTGGTCACAAAATTTGTCCTTGGCTTTATCGGTATGAATTCGGCAAACATACGCGTGACCTCCATCAACAACAAAATCCATGACAACATGCGCGGCCGCTTAAACGCCGTTTTCCAAACTATGGTCAGTTGCGCCATTTTACTTGGCAAACTCATCGCGGGATGGCTTGGCGAAATGCTTCCTTACTCATATGTGGCTATGTTGTTTGGTCTGATCATTTCAGTCGGCATTTTCATCTTTATCCTGGGCAACAAGCACGTGATCAAAGCACTTTATAATCAAGAAGTATAAACGCGCTAAGTTGCGCAAAAAAAACAGAGGCTTTCCAATTTTATTGGTAGCTCCTGTTTTTTTATATGATAGGCACTAAAAACATTTCAGTTCAATATATTGAACTAAAATGATGGTGGTGTCATCGCCCAAATACTATGGCTTTCGCGATCGCCAATGTTGATGTAGCGGTGGGGTATTGAAGAATCAAATGAAATAGAATCGCCTTCTCCCAAGTAATATTCATTGCTTCCAATCTTAATCAACAGGTGTCCTTTTAGCACATAGCCACATTCTTCACCCTCATGGGCGATTAGATCTGTGTTTGAGGACTCCCCGCCCTTCAATATAATATACAAGAATTCAATGTTTCTGTTCATATCGGGTGTAAGTAGCTCGTAAATACCCGTTGATTTATCGATTAGAAGGCGCTTACGCTCATCTTTTCGAACAACTGGGTTCGTATGTACCGTAGGTTCATCATCAAAAAAGTAACCCACGCTTACATTTAAAGCTTTGGCTACTTTGTATAGCGCAGTCACTGATGGAACGACTTTATCATTTTCAATTTGACTAATTAAACCCGTTGAAACACTGGCCTTTTCAGCCAATTCTTTGATGCTAAATCCAGCTTTTGATCTAAGCGCTTTAATTTTTTTTCCTAAATCTATCTCCATTAATTTACCTCAAATTTGCTTTTAATTCATTATACAATATAAATTAAAAAAATAAAACTGAAATTACCGTTCATTATATTGAACTTGCGTTCATTTTGTGATACATTGTTCTCAGATAATCATATGTTACAGAAAAGACTAATATTTTGGGGGGAAAGGTTATGAAGCAAGCATTGATTGCATCAGACAACATTTGGGTACTTTGGGCGATTATAGCTGGATGGGCATATGCAAGCATCTGGTTGGAGCAAAAGTACAATTGGGCTTCAAAGATTACAGGCGCCATCATCGCATTAGTAGGTGCTATGGCATTATCAAATTTAGGCATTATTCCTACAGAATCACCTGTCTATGACACCATTTGGACTTATGTTGTGCCTATGGCGATTCCAATGTTACTGTATCAAGCAAATATCAAAAAAATATGGCGAGAATCCGGACGTATGCTTGGCATATATCTCATTGGTGCAGCCGGTACTTGTATCGGTGTCGTCGTGGCATTCTTTGCAATCAAAAGCTTTGTTCCCGATCTATATAAAGTAGCTGCCATGATCTGTGGCTCTTATATAGGTGGTGGTGTCAACTTTGTGGCAATGTCAGAGGCATTTGGCGCAGCTGGAGAAGTTGTATCCGCAACAATTGTAGCTGACAACATGGTTATGGCTATGTACTTCTTTGTACTCATGACGATTCCCGCAATGGCCATCTTCAGAAAACTATACAAACACCCACATGTTGATGCTGTTGAAAATAATGTTGGCGTAGACGAAAACCTTGCAAGTAAATATTGGCAACGCAAAGAAATTTCTCTCAAAGACATAGCTTTCGCATTTGGTAGCGCTGTAGTCATCGTCGCAATTAGTATTGAAGCAGCGAAATTCTTTGCAAATGTCATTCCTACAGATAATGAATTCTTAAAAGTACTAAACAGCCTTTTCGGCAACAAGTATTTATTAATTACCACTTTCTCTATGCTCCTAGCGACCTTTATGCCTAAAACTTTTGGTGACGCAAAGGGTTCTCAAGAAATTGGCACTTTCTTAATTTATCTTTTCTTTGTCGTAATCGGCGTTCCCGCATCAATCTCACAAATTATTCAAAATTCACCAATTCTTCTCGTCTTTTGTCTGATTGTAGTTTTCATTAACCTTGCAGTTATCATGTTCTTTGGAAAACTGCTTAAATTCGACCTTGAAGAAATTCTCATCGCGTCTAACGCAAACATCGGTGGTCCAACAACTGCAGCTGCTATGGCAATATCAAAAGGCTGGACGAAACTCGTTGCACCAGCCATGCTTGTCGGTGTTTTAGGTTACATCATTGGTAATTATCTTGCCATTATCATCGGTAATATGCTTTCAAAACTATAAGGAGCTGACATGGCAAAAATATTTGATGGTCACGGCGATATTTGGAACGATGTCGTAAAAAAAAGAAACTCAGGCGAAACACACGTTATTCAAACGCACCATCTAGATAAATTTAAAAAGGGGCAAATCGCAAGCGGAATCTTTGTCGTATGGATTGATACACCGCCAGACAACAAACCTGAAAAGCGGTTCAAGCAGATTGTAGATGCGATGCATGATGAGCTCATAGAGAATGCCGACCACCTTCAAGTCGTTAGGAAAATGGAAGACTTTGAAACTGCAGAGTCACTAAGAAAATTTCCCATTGTTCTTGGCATTGAGGGTCTAGATGGTCTAAGCGGAATAGATGAACTCCAAGCAATGTACAATTACGGCTTCAGACATGCTTCATTAACTTGGAACACCGCTAATGCCTTTGCAACAGGCGTAAAAGGAAAATCGGAGGACGGTTTAACCGATGTTGGCATATTGGCTGTACATTGGATGGAATCAAATGGTATGTTAATCGATGTCAGTCATTTAAACGAAAAGAGCTTTTGGGATGTCGTGAAATATGCAAAAAAACCATTTATTGCTTCACATTCAAACGCCAGAGCACTTTGCGACGTACCACGAAATCTCACAGACAAACAAATCTTAGCGATAAAGAATGTTGGGGGCCTTATTGGTTTAAATGCTTTCCGTGAATTTATCAACACAAGTGAATCCAAGCAAACGCTTTCATCTTTTGTTGATCACATCGTGTACATGGTTAATTTGGCTGGAATCGACCATGTCGGATTGGGTTTTGATTTTGTAGACTACCTAGATGAAGAAGCCATGGGGACATTTGCAACCGGTGGCCTTGAGTACACGAGAGATCTTGAAAATTGTACAAAAGCACAAGGCATTGTAGAGGATCTTCTGAACAGATCATTTTCAATGGAAGATATCGATAAAATCTGTTATGGCAACTTCATGCGCGTTTTTTCCAAAATTATATAATTTAACCTCTTTAGAAAAAAAATAAGGATCAAGTTGCGCTTCAACGCCAACTTGATCCTTTGTTGTATCTCTGATTTTTTGATTTATGACACAATTCTTGGATTTGCTTTCAAGTACTCACCTCAAAATTGATAAACATATGGGTGACAGGCTACTAAATGGCGGACCCAAGTTTTTTAAGTTGGTAACTCAGTGATATGAACAAATGCAAGAGTCAAAGTTGAGCTTCTATATTGGTGCTTGTCACCGTCACAACCGTCATGGTGTGATTTACGATTCAAATGGATATGGCATAACGAGAGAAGATTGGGAAACAGAAGTAAAAACCCCAGTTAATTGGAATGATTATAAGTACTAAAAAAGCCCGCAATCCAAAATTGACATTCAAAATTGGATTGCGGGCTTTTTATATGCTACTCATCCTGACTATTTGTACTGCCCAACGTCTGCAGAATCCGTTTGTCATACTTGGACTTGAAATACCAGCTTAAAAAAATCATGCCTAAACCTATTACCATCACGGCTGTGCGTCTGATCGTATCAGGGGAGTAAAAGGACGCGATCAAAAGGCCTGTTCCAGAACCACTTAAAAAATCGAAGAGTCTTTTTTGAGACTTAATAAACTTAATATCGTTTAGCGTCGAGAGTAGGTTTTGATCGGCCGATGCTTTGAAATTTGCATCGCTGATTCGTTGGCCGCTAAACAATTCATTGGCTGTAATGCCAAATAAGGTGCATATCTGAGTTATGAGCGATAGATCGGGCATATAGTTCCCATTTTCCCACCTCGAGATAGTTTTGTTGGTTACGCCGAGTTCGTCACCTAATTCAACCTGTGTCATATTTTTTTCTTTTCTGAGTGCTGCAATAAATCGTCCGATTTGTGTTTGATCCATGTGACTACCTCCTTATGTAAAAATTATAATACAATGCGCACATTTTGTATGCCTCATAAAAAGCGAATTGAAATAATTAGACGCGAATTTGAATAAAAAGCCTGAAAACGGTTATAATTGAACTATTAAATTAAACTCAATCAAACGAATCTATTTAGTTCGATCAAGAAGGAAACCATGAAAGCAATCCCTTATATTTCATTCAATGGCACCTGTGAAGAAGCGGTCGC
>JBBRGL010000071.1:0-10299 GCA_038240675.1 Peptostreptococcales bacterium | reverse complement strand
CGATTTTAATCCATATCATTTTCATCTATTAACTCGAATTTTTTTTCATACATTTTCCTCCTAAAAAAAGTATGTTATTGTACTAATACAATGTTTGCGATTTTTTTAACAACTCCATCTGAGTGTATGATATCACGGCGTTTGAGCGGCGTCAATGAGGGGATATTGCTTAATATCGGGGTTAAAATCGGAGCCAGGCACCTTTTCTGTTCTTGACCTTGGTGCCTGACCCCGACATCAAAAGCGCCAAGATCCATTTATAGGATCTTGGCGCTAAGTATGTGACTTGGACTTTTTACAACACTAATGATTGCAATAGATCCTCAGATTTTGTCGAGGTTGCCGGGGGAGCAAAATCGAGTTTTCTAGAATCAATTCCCAGTATGATTTCTGGTTTCGTCCACGGTCTATTTTGTATTGCACTTGTTTCTTCATGGGTTAAATAACCTTTGTAAGTTGTTAAGCTGCGTCTCACAAAGCCATCTTTTATGCACGCTTCTGCGACACCATCATTTAGAATACTTCTAAAATAAGGTAGCATTTCTGATGCATAGGCGATAGAGGTTGACTGTGCAATAGCACCTGGAATGTTGCCAACGCAGTAATGCACGACGCCGTTGACGACATACCTTGGATCATTATGGTGCGTCGAATGGCTGCTTTCGATAGCGCCTGGTTCATCGTTGCTGATATCAACAAGTACTGAGCCTGGCTCCATTAATGTTAACATCTCTAAATCTACTAAAAAGTCTTTGCGTTGTTTCGGCCACTTTACACAGTTTATAATCATATCTGTCTCTGGTAAAAGCTTTGCAATGGCTTCTTTCGTGCAGAACATCGTATTGACGCGCTCGTTGTAGATGCTGCCTATATCACGCAACGTCATGAGGTTTATATCAAGTACAGTGACCCAGGCACCAAGACTTTGAAGTACTTGTAGTGCAGATTTACCAACGACACCTGCGCCTAAAATAACCACTTTCATGCCTGGCGCACCTGCAAGTCCACTTACAAATTTTCCTTTTCCGCCGTTGATTGTCAACATGGATTCAAGTCCGAAAAGTGCACCTTGTTTGCCCGCAGCTTCACAATTTGGCGAACCATATCTGTGACAATCTTCCGCTGTAAATGAGATAACCTTTTTATCTAAAAGCGCCTGAACTTCTTCTGGGTGGCCAGCAGGGTGGATACAGGTCATGATGATTTGATTTTCTCTCATCAAGTCGTATTCACACGGTTCGATTTCTTTAACTTTCACAAGCATGTCACATCGCTTGTACATCTCTTCGAGAGAGACAACAATCTCGCAGCCTACATTTTTATAGTCTTCATTTGAAAAGCCACTTTTAATCCCACAATCCAATTGAGCAAGTACTTTATGGCCATCTGCAATAAGTGTAGAAGCTTCCACAGGTGTTGCCACGACTCTATATTCGCCTTCCTTAATATCTCTTAAAATTCCAAAAATCATAATTTATCTCCATTATCATGTTTGACTTGAGTGTTTATTAATTGCCTCAACTGCATCCGTAAAAGGAATATTCTGTTTAAGTGCGGTCTCTTTCAGCGTCAAATAACCACCAAAGCAGGTTAATCCTTTTCTTAACTTTGCATCTTCAAGCAGTGCGGTTTTGATGCCTCTATTCGCGATATTAAGCGCATATGGCAGCGTCACTGCAGAAAGCATCTGTGAGGCTGTATGGGAAAACCCAGAGGGTATGTTATCTACCGCATAATGAAGGATGCCTTCTTCAAAGTAAATTGGATCTGCATGAGTCGTTGAACGGCAAGTCTCTACAGCGCCTCCATCGTCACAAGCGACGTCTATAATCATCGCGCCAGGTTTCATTAATTTTAGATCTTCTCTACTGATCAGATGATCTTTACGCGTTTTATTCCACAAAATACAGTTGATAATCACATCCGCTGTTTTTAGACACGATACTAGATTTTCTCGTGTGGAGTATAAAAGCTCTACATTTACGGGAAGTTTAAGCCGCGCTTTTTCCATGGCTTTCAGACTCACATCTAACATGGACACTTTATTTCCAAAAGCTGAAGCGAGTTCTGCGGCGCCAACACCTGACCAACCACATCCTATAATTGTAACCGATGGCGTTGGCACACCTGTTACTTGGCTAAGTAACAAACCATTTCCACCGTGTACTGATTGTGCAAAGTTGAGGGCTGCTAAAAAGCCACCTTTTCCTGCCAAAATACTCATCGGGCTAAGAAGTGGAAATTCACCCTGCTCATCTTCAACATCCTCATAAGCGATGCCTATTACTTTTTTCTTTAAAAGTTCTAGTGTCATATCGTTATGTGCATTGGAATGTAAATAAGTAAAGACGATTAAATCTTCACGAAGCATATCAAATTCTGAAGCATCTATTTCTTTCACTTTATAAAGCATGTCCGACTTGGCATATAACTCTTTTTTATCGATAAGCTGTGCACCCGCACTGACATAAGCTGCATTATCAAAACCACTGCCGATGCCGGCGTCATGTTCCACATAAACTTTATGCCCACTATTTATCAATGTTGATACCGACGCTGGCGTTGCAGCCACACGATATTCATTTAGTTTGTTTTCTTTTGGAATGCCAATAATCATTGTTGTCCTCCCATTGATGTTTAATTAGATTTTGTTGACCAAAAAGCAGGCAACAAAATGATTTTCTGAAATTTCCACAAGTGGTGGATCGCTTTGTGTGCATTTTTCCATGCAAAAATCACAACGCTGCGCAAATCTACAACCAGGCTTTACATTAATAGGGCTACTAACCTCGCCTTTGATAAGCGCAAATTCTTCATCCCTCTTTGCAAAATCTGGTTCAGGAATCGCCATCAGCAGCGCCTTAGTGTATGGGTGAAGCGGCGATTCAAACAGTTCATCAGAGGTTGCCATTTCAACACATTTACCAAGATACATAACCATGATTTTATTTGAAATATGTTTGACGACACTCAGGTCATGAGTGACGAACATATACGTCAGTCCAAGCTCATCCCCTAAATCCATCAGAAGATTTAGAATTTGTGCTTGAATCGAGACGTCCAGAGCTGAAACGGGTTCATCACATACGATAAACTTAGGATTAAGTGACAAAGCACGTGCGATGCCCACACGTTGACGTCTGCCCCCATCTAGTTCATGTGGGTATGAGTTGGCGTACCTTCTTGCAAGGCCAACCAGATCCATCAGTTCTGCTGCGCGGTTATAGATATCCGCTTTCTTTTTATACATTTTATGGATGATCATATATTCTGCAATAACTTCTATCACTGATTTACGCGGGTCAATACTCGAATAAGGGTCTTGAAAAATGATTTGGAGGTCTTTTCTAAGGTCACGCATTTTACTTGGTTTTATATCCATCAAATCTTGACCATTATAAAGGATTTTACCTGATGTTGGCTCTATCAGTCTCAATATCGATCGCCCAAGCGTACTTTTTCCGCAGCCAGATTCACCTACGACGCCTACTGTTTCACCTTTGTAGATTTTAAGGTTGATGCCATCGACGGCATGCAGTTTTGCACCCCCGGGGAGCTTGAACAACTTTTTTAGTTCAATGAGTTCTATCAATGGGATTTTATTTTCTTCCATCTATTTATCCCCCTCAACAGTAGTTTCTTGATTATATAGATGGCACTTAATAAAATGTGAGCCTACTACATTGTTATGTGGATGCTCTTGAACGCAGATATCCATCCTATGTTTACATCTTGGTGCAAAGACACATCCCTCAGGAAGATTGGAGGGGTCAGGCATCAGCCCTGGTATTGGATTTAACCGCTTCGCCCTTGAATACAAGCTTGGAATTGAACCAAAAAGACCTTCTGTATAAGGATGATGTCTTTTAGACAAGAAAATATCCTCAACAGTGCCCGCTTCCACGATTTCACCCGCATACATAACGGCAACATCATCACAAATTTTGGCAACGATGCCTAGGTCATGTGTGATCATCAGCATAGAAGTACCCAAGCGGTTTCTTAGCTCTTTGATCATCATAAGCACCTGTGCTTGAATTGTTACATCAAGTGCCGTGGTTGGCTCATCCGCAATGAGAAGCTCTGGTTCACAGGCCAGGGCCATAGCGATGACAACGCGTTGTTTCATACCACCTGAAAATTGATGCGGGTACTCAGCCTTTCTTGATGCCAGTATGCCAACCATCGTCAACATTTCTTCAACGCGTTTTTCAACATCGTCTTTGCTCAATTTAGGGTTATGCAAAATAATTGCCTCTGCAATCTGTTGCCCCACTGTCATGACTGGATTCAAACTCGTCATTGGGTCTTGGAATACCATGGCAATTTTGTTGCCTCTTATTTCCCTCAGATTATGCTCTGGAAGGCCTAAAATATCGATATCGTTGAACTTAATTGAACCCTCTAAAATTCTACCTGTATTACTTGGTAGTAATCTAAGAATGGATAATGCGGTTGTCGTTTTTCCCGCACCGGTCTCACCTACTAATCCAAGTGTTTTTCCCTTTGCTATCTTCAGATCAATTTTATTAACCGCCTCTACTGTTTCTAGGTCAGTCTTATAAATGACTTTTAAGTCTTTAATATCTAAAATCAATTCATTCATAAATTTACATTCCTTTCAAAACTGTAGATTACGATTTTAAATGTGGATCAAGTGCATCTCTTAGACCATCGCCGATGAGGTTGATGGAAGACGCAGAAAGGACAATAGCAGTTGCTGGAAAGAACAATAAATAAGGTGCATTTCGCATATACTCACGTGCTTCAGATAGCATTAAACCCCATTCTGGTGCAGGAGGTGGCATACCCAAACCTAGAAAACTTAGTGTTGATTGATAAAGAATAATTTTGGCAACATTAAGCGTTGTATTGACGATGATAACGCCCATGGCATTTGGTAGTATATGAGATAAAATGATTCTAAAACTGCCTGAGCCACCTGCCCGTGCTGCTTCTACATAATCCTGCTCAGCAAGATTTAAAACCTGTGAGCGCACCAATCTGACATAGTTTGTAAAGTAAGCCAATGTTAATGCGATTAGTAGATTGGTGAAATTTGCACCCAGTGCGAATACCACGGCCATTGTAAATAATATATCCGGAACAGACATAAAAATATCAAGAGCTCTCATGATAATGCTATCGAGTTTTCCGCCAAAATAGCCGGTAATTGCGCCCAGTAAACTTCCCAAAATCGCAGAGGATATCGTTGCTAAAAATGCGATCATAAGGGAGGTTCTACCGCCGTGTATGATTCTTGCGAAGACATCACGACCATATGAATCTGTACCTAATATATGCGCAGCAGTTGGTGGGGAAAGTTTATTGACGAGTTCCTGTTTAGTCGCCATATCATATGGCGCAATAAAATCTGCAAAGATGACGATCAATAGAATCGCCGTTAACATCACAAGCCCAATAACAGCCCCTTTACTTTTTTTATACCGACGCCATATTTCTTTGGCCTGGCTTTGCTTTTTAAATTTCTCTAATTGTAATGGCATTTCTGCCATTTTCATGCTATCCATGTCATCACCCCTTCGTTTTTGCATATTTTGCTCTAATGCGAGGGTCAATATATGCGTATATTAAATCGACAATTAGCATAACGATGGTAAATGCAATGGCAATTAATATCGTACCCGCTATGATAACAGGTTCATCTTTGTAAGAAATTCTATCCACGATCAAACTTCCAATACCTGGTATTGAAAATAATTTTTCAGCGACAACTGCGCCAGCTATAAGGCTACCCAGGCTCATGCCAATGTTTGTAATAACAGGTAGAAGAGCATTTTTCAAAGCATGCTTCCAAATGACTACATTTTCTGTGGCACCTTTAGCCCTGGCAGTCCTGACATAATCTTGCCTTATTGATTCAAGCATCGATGATTTCGTAAATCGAAGGTTCATGGCCGCCGGTGGTATTGAAATAGCCAGTGCTGGCATAATATAGTGTTTCCAAGTTGTAATACCATACGATGGTAGCCAGTTGAGTTTGAGTGAGAAGAAGAAGAGAAATAACATGCCCAGTACAAAGGACGGTATGGCTGCAATTAAGAAAGCAAGTATTGAGGGAATTGTATCCCAGAGTGAGTACTGCTTAACCGCTGCATAGATTCCAAGTGGTATGCCTAAAAGTGAGGAAATTATAACACCCAGAACCGCCAATTTCAGTGTGACGATATACCTTGGCCAAATTTCATTGAAAACGGATTGCTTGGTAAAATATGAAATACCAAAATCTTGTTTGAGAACCATGTTGCTGATGTAGTGTAAATATTTCTGGAAAAAAGGTAAATCATAACCCAATTCATGATTTAAAATATCGACATCTGCCTGAGGTGCTGCAACGCCAAGTAGGGCTCTAGCAGGATCTCCTGGTGTGATATTCATTACAAGGAAAATGATAAACACAACGCCTAAGATCGTCGGAATCAAGAATAACAATCTTTTTATGATATATCTATACATGTTTATCTCCAATCTCATTATTCATTGGATTGCTAGGTATTTCTGCTATATGAGCCAGAAATACCTGAGCCAACCCGAAGACGCTTATTTCCAGCTAAAAGTACGAATTTTGTAGAATGTTGGTACTGGTTTGCCAATTTCAAGATCTTTAGACCAAACGATGGCTACTGGTCTATGAAGTACTGGTAAAATAGTTGCTGAATCCATAACGATTTTCCAGAGTTCAGTATAATAAGCGCGTCTTTCTGCTACATCCACAGTGGCTACGCCAAGGTCTACAAGTTCTTCCATACGCTTCCAATCGAATGGACCATCTTTGTATTTAACGACATACATACCAACAGATTCTGAATCTACTTGTTGACGAATGTTGTTAAAGTCATAGTTGCCTGAATCAGCAAAGATACAAAGGTCATAATCTTGAGCATAAAGTTTTGGTGTGACAACAGCTGCTTCCATAACTGAAACCGCTGCAGTGATCCCTGCATTGGCTAAATTTGCTTGAAGTGCTTGAGCCATTTTTGCATTATTAGAAGTACCAGCGCCGTAAGTCATTAGAGTGCCAACGTCAACGCCATTTGGATAACCCGCTTCAGCAAGCAAAGATTTTGCTTTTTCAAGATTAAACGCATACGTTTCAAAACCATCAACAGGTGATGTCGCTACATAATCTGAAGGCATATATTGTGTAGCTTCTGTTCCGAAACCATCTGAGACCGCAATATTAGCATCGCCTTTATTGATTGCATAGAAAATAGCTTGTCTCACTTTTAAATCTGCAAGGGCTTTATTTGGTGATAGGTAATTGATTGCCATAAACATGATGTTATTGCCTTTGATCAATGTGCTGCTATCGCCAGCAATTTCAGAAAGAGATTTCCAGTCAGACAGTGGTGCATCTTCATAATAATCTAATTCGCCATTTTCATAAGCGATTACGGCTGCTGTTTCATCAGTAATCACGATATATTCAATCGATTTGATCGCTGGCGCGCCTCTCCAATAATCTGCAAATGCTTCCAATTTAACGCCAGTTGCAATTTCATAATCCGTTGCATAATATGCACCTGTACCAGCTTTATGCGGGATTGTGCCAAATGCCTCGCCTTGTTCAGTGACTACTTTTTCACTTAGGATCTTAATACAATAAAATGTATGATCGATTGGTGAATAAGGGGCATTTAATGTGATTTTAACAGTTGCATCATCAATTGCTTCAACACCTGTAATCATAGAGGTTAAATAATTGAACCTTGAATTTTTCATAGCTCTGTTATAACTGAATACAACGTCAGAGGCTTTAAGTGGGTCTCCATTTTGGAATTTAACACCCTCTTGAAGTGTAATCGTGTAAACCATTTTGTCATCACTTAGTGCGACTTCTTTAGCAAGTTCTTTATAGTAACCATTGTTTGCTTCATCCATACCATATAAACCTTCGAACATTTGGTGCCAAACTTTCATATCTCTTGTATTTGTTGTCTGTTCCCAGTCGAGTGATGTTAAAGAAGCTGCCAATCTAAGTTTAATTGTACGATCATTTGCTGCAGGCTCTGAAGTTTCCCCTTGAGCATTCGTTACCGCTTGTGTTGGTTCTGGCGCTTTAGTTGTCCCGCAACCCGCTACCAACCCTACGATCATTACTAACGTTAATAACATAGCTAATATTCTTTTATTCATGTCAATCCTCCATTTTATTAGTTATAATGCAATATCAAATATTTATTGTGCATTGACCTAGCTGTAGAACTTAACTTAATAAAACGCTACCCCCTTTTTCAAAATTACGTAAATGTATCTTGATGCGACATTCATCCAATACTATTGCAAAAGTCATGCCATCATCTAATTATTATTTTAAGCTGATTAAACTTAAGATGCCTACGCGGTTTTATTACAAAATAGTCATAAACCTTTGTCATCAGAAGGCTCAATGCTTTGGGATTTACTTTGCAAAAATAGAGTCCAGACAACGAAAATGTCTATTTATGCAATAAAATGTATAGTTATAATAAAGACAATGCCGTAATTGCGGCATTGTCTTTATTTTAAAACACATGAAATTTGCGGATAAAAAGTAATAGCTGCGTTTTTGCTGTTTTTACGGCACTCGAAATCAGTTAGTGCCGTTTTTGCGGCAACCTTTTATTGCTATTTCGCAATATTATATTTCATCATCTTTTGTTGCAACGTTTGACGAGGTAATTCTAGATATTCAGCTGCTTTCGAGACATTTCCTTTAGAAATCATGATTGCTTCTTTTATATATTTTAGTTCTATATCATCTAATATTGATTTTAGAGGCTTTGTTGTATGATGCATATTTTCTTGATTGATTAATTTACTAACACCTTTCATTTCAAGAATCGATTTGTCTTTGCTACAATACAAAATTGCCGATTCCAAGAAATTTTCAAACTCCCTCACATTACCTGGCCAAGTGTATGTTGTCATGTAGGCCAGTAACGCATGTGAAATTGATTTTACGTTTTTTCCAAAAATTCTGTTGTATTTATTAATAAAAAAATCAGACAGGATAATCAAATCATCTAGGCGTTCTCTTAATGGTGGTATATTGATTTTCACAACAGCCAGCCTGTAATAGAGGTCGTGTCTTATATGCCCCTGCGAGAGTATGGTATCGCTGTTAATATTTGTAGCCGCTATGATTCTAACATCGAATTTTTTTTCTTCATTTTCACCAATTCGCCTAACCGTCCTACTTTCAATTGCCCGAAGTAGTTTTGCTTGCAAATGTATTGGCATGCAGTGCAATTCATCGAGGAAAAGTGTGCCGCCATCGCAGGCTTCAAAAAGACCTTTTCTATCTATCGCGCCCGTATAACTGCCTTTACTCGTTCCAAAAAAAGTACTTTCAATTAAATTTTCTGGAATGGCTGAGCAGTTTTGAGCTATAAATGGCTTGTTTCTTCGATCCGACGCGTTATGCACACCTTGGGCAAATAACTCTTTTCCCGTACCCGTTTCACCAGTGATAAAGATGGGTGCCGTTGACTCTGCTACAGATTTTGCGAGATCAATAAGTTCAAGCATCTGTTTATTTTGGGTAATTATATTTTCTAAAAAATAAGTTGCCGTGAAGCCTAGGTTCAGACACTTTGGCCTCATCTGCATGGTGCCTTTAATATTATTTGGTTCTCTTTTTAATTCAATAAACGATTGTTTATTATTACTGATAACTTTTGAAAGTTCGATCGCGCCCACAACTAAGCCGCCATGCCTGATTGGAAATGATATATTGTCGGTTAAGGAGTCCTCAGTATAATGATTTTTCACCAGTTGTCCACGGCGTTCTATAATTTTTTCAGTCTTCATACATTCAAAAAGAGAACTGCTGTTTGAATCCAAATTGTAAAATACATCAAATAATTTTTTCCCTACTATAGTTTCTTCCATTTGTTTATCAATATTAGGGTTAAACTTAATCGTAAAAAGTATAGTGCCTTCGTGATTTATAATCGTGATACCATCGATATAATCTATAGATTCAAATAATGGCATAACCATAGACTCCTTTTAACAACTTATTTATGTGGCTTACTCATAACATCAATATCATTTTACCACTAGATTCATAATGTTACAAATAGGTGCCTGGCTCCGCTTCTGCGCTGGCTCAAAAAAAGGAAGCTCAAACGAGCTTCCTTTTTACCTTTTTTACCTTGGCGAACTTCCGTTTGGGTACCTGGTTCACCAACTTCCACTTATTGTTAGAAACGCTTCGACGACTTCAGGATCAAATTGAGTTCCCATGTGTTTTTTTAGTTCTTCTAGTGCGGCCTCATGAGACAAAGCATCGCG
>JBBRGL010000070.1:0-10321 GCA_038240675.1 Peptostreptococcales bacterium | reverse complement strand
CTATATGCGTATCGAAGGATTCGACAAAAAATAAGGTTACACTCTTCTTGATCAGGAAAATCATCAGGTCATATTTTCCTTTCAAAGAAAGAGGCGTTTTGCTATCTAGGCTCATTTCAATTTTTTTAAGACTCTCTGTATCGACAATAAACCGCCTCATCTCCTCACCGATACTTTTGGGCGCAAACCGCTTGTTTTGAAAAGGCACCAAGACAAACACATCTAGCATAAGCCCTTGTAAAAAATTGAACCGTTCTAAGAGGATATCTTTATGCTCACTCTTTTGATCCCAGCGCCTGAGAAGCTGGTTGTACTCTTTGAAAATAAGGGTGTTTAGCTCGCGCATCAGAACGATTTCTTCTTTTACAGCTATGATTTTATCGTCGTAAGCCTTCAAAATGTTTTGGAAGGATACATTTTTAATTTCAAGGGCATTTCTCGTGCGTTGAAGTTCTTTTTTATAGTTGTAAAAATCGATAGCCTCTCGCAAGACAAATTTGAATTCGTTTTCCAAATCCCAGGGTTTGGTGATGAATTTGAATATATCCCCTTGATTGACAGTCACCAATACTTGAGGCAAATGGGTGTACCCCGAGAGCACTATCTTGACCAAGTCGGGATAGATCCCCTTGACTTGTTTAAGGAGCTCAAGCCCTGTCATTCCCGGCATTTTCATATCCGTCACAAGGACACTAATGTCTTCCTTTTCAAGAATGCGAAGGGCTTCTTCACCACTGGATGCAAAAAAATTCTCATAGTCTTCGTCCGCAAGTCCTCGCCTCAGCGAGTTCAGAATGGATAGTTCATCATCTACAAATAAAATTCGATTCATAAACCCCTCCGTCAATCCATCTGATCTATTTCAATTGTGTCAAAATAGTCTTTCATTTTTTGCTCATCCACATTCAGGAATTCACAGCACCGAGATACCAGCGCATCACTTGCTAGATCCTTTCGCCCCATTCTTTGCCACACCATATAATTACACAGGTGAATGACACATAAAAGCTCTTTGTTGAGGACGTTTTCGTCTAAGGGGGAGTGATGATAAAGAGCCACCTCTACAATGGGAAGAGGCATCTCCCACCAATTGAGCAGGTATCCGCCAATTTCTTGATGTGTGACGCCCATGGTTTCTTGTTCCAATGCGAGAAGGTCTTTATGCTCAGTATCACGTTGTTCAAGGAGCTTACCATAGACATCTCCATAAGTTGCCAAAAGCACTACCATGCCAATATTGTGGAGCAGTCCAGCAGATGCAAAAATCAAGGGGATTTTTTTGCCGATAAACTGTTGATAAAAAAGCAGTGAAAATTTGTTGGTGAGGGTTGACGCCTTCCAGATTAGTTCTATCTTTGTTTTAAACTTATTTGTGTTGCTAAAAAGAGCACTTGTCAGCACAATGTTTTTGATGTTTGAAAGTCCAATAAACATGACGGCCTGCGCTATTGAACCCGTCTTACTGCCATAGTAGGCCGAATTTGCAATGCGCAGTATCTTTGACGCCGTAGACTGATCCGCTTCAATAGCCTTGGCAATTTTGTCCACGTCTTCATTCTCGCGGATCATAGTCTTGATGCGCAAAAAAAGATTTGGCAGTGTCGGCAAGTCGTTTAGGTTGTTGATGAGATTGAGTATACGTCTATCCTTCAGAACATCCTCAAGGGCAAACAGATTGTTGACCATAGTCACGAGTTCATTGTTGTCCCACGGTTTGAATAAATACATTTTTGCAATATTCTCTTCAAGCGCTTTGTAGATATTTTTGCTGTCCGTGTAGCCACTGAGCGCTACTCGCATCACCGAAGGATAGCGTTCCTTCACATACCTCAGCAACTCAAAACCATCCATCTCCGGCATCCTGATATCCGACACAATCAGATCAACATTGTTTTTTTTCAAATAAACCAACGCTTCATCCCCACTATTCATAAGGACAACGTCATATTCCGTGTCCGCAAAAAGGCGATTCAGAGCTTTCAAAATTTGCCGTTCATCATCCACAAACATTATTCTTCGCGTCATATTCATCCTAATTTGTTTTCAAAATAGTAGCTACAGCATTCATATCATTTTCTAAAATGTGATTTAAAAGCCATTCTTTGAGGAAACGCATGGTATCCACTGAGTTTTTAAGCCTACCCATTTCAAACCGCTTTTGATATTCAACCACTTGATCAATCAATTTTGCATGTTCCTTTTGGTGCTGCAAAAGGCCTGTATAGCCACTGATTTTCATGAAATTCTCTTCTGATTCAAAATGATAGTACGTATAGTCGATGAGCTTTTGAAGAAGTTCACCAAGCATTCCTCCGCCTTGTCCCACAAGCATAGCGTCGTGTAATGCATTGATCATGTCGACCAATTTGAGGTGCTGCTGATCAATTTCAGCGACTCCCACTTCGTAACTCTCGTTCCAGTCAAAAAAAATCATCTATCTTCCTCCATTTCAATTATCTTTATAGACCCATACCCCTAATATGCATGCAAAACTCAAATTTTTGAATTAAAAATGCACCGCGGGAGCTCATGGGCAAAATTGAGCTCTCTATGATTCCAATCGGACACACGACACACTTCGAAATCAAGGACGACGGCTATGGCATTTCACCAGAAATTCAGGACCAAATATTTTTGCCATTTTACACCACAAAAGCCGATGAAGAAGGATCTGTCCTTGGACTCAGCATATGCAAGAAAATCGTTGAAACAAAGTTCAATGGCCACATTGGCGACACATCATAAGCCGGGATAACCTATTTTTATATTGACGTCCCTTTAGATAAGGATTCCTAATTACAAGACTAATTGAGACTCCTAAACACAATAAAACCACTGCCTCGGCAGTGGTTTTATCATGCGTCCTATAGAATTAAACAACTCCCTTTTGAATAAACAAGTCTCTGTATAGAAAATCCGATCCGCTGATGTGTTTGAAGAGCCATGAAATCAAAAATTTAAGTATTTTCTTACCAAAAGCGATTTGATTATCTTCTGCAGTTCTTAAATCAAGATTCTCAATTTCAGACACCAAATGATTATGCTCTCTAATATGATCTGTTTTGTTTTCATACCCAAGCTTCTCAAACAAGTCCTCTTCGAATTTGAAGTGATAGACCGTGTAGTGTGTGAGTGCGTTGATGATGCGCATCATATCATCGTATAAATCCATGCCTTCTTCCGCTTCTGTGAGCAAATCTGAAAGTTCGCCAATAATGCGTACAAGTTCCTTGTGTTGATCGTCTATAGATGTAATACCCAGTTCATATTGCTTGTCCCACTGAATCATACTTTTTTCCTCCTATCAATGCAAAGCTACCCTGAATGAGAATCACCCAGGGTAGTTTTCAATTGTGCACTAAGGTTGCTTTTGGATCTAGTAGTTGCCTTGAGCGTGCATTGCTTCAGCCACTTTGAGGAAGCCAGCGATGTTTGCGCCAGCAACCAAATTATAGCCTAAACCGTAATCAGCAGCAGCTTGAGCGGCATTATCATGGATGTTGATCATAATTTGGTGAAGTTTAGCGTCTACTTCTTCAGCTGTCCAGTTGAATCTCATAGAGTTTTGTGACATTTCAAGTGCAGATGTCGCAACGCCACCAGCATTAGCAGCTTTTGCAGGTCCAACCAAAACGCCTTGCTCCATAAGATATGTGAGCGCCTCGTTTGTAGTAGGCATGTTAGCGCCTTCTACTACGAATTTGATGCCGTTAGCAACGATGAGTTTAGCGTGCTCCATGTGGATATCGTTTTGAGTTGCGCAAGGCATAACAATATCCACTTTACGTCCCCATGGCTTTTCGCCAGCAAAGAACTCACATCCAAATTTGTCAGAGTAATCTTTAACGCAGTCACGGCCTGAATTTCTCATTTCAAGAAGGAAATTGATTTTTTCTTCAGTTACTACGCCAGCTTCATCGTAGATGTATCCGTCTGGACCTGAAAGCGTAACAACTTTGCCGCCCAAATCTTTAACTTTGATACAAGCGCCCCATGAAACGTTGCCGAATCCTGAAACTGAAACTGTTTTGCCAGCAAAATCAAGACCTTCGTGCTTGAGCATTTCGTTAGCAAAATAAGTGATTCCAAATCCTGTAGCTTCTGGTCTAACAAGCGAACCACCGTAAGAAAGGCCCTTGCCTGTCAATACGCCATTCTCAAATACACCTTTGATTCTTCTATATTGTCCATACATGTAACCAATTTCACGACCGCCTACGCCGATATCTCCAGCAGGAACGTCAACGTCTGGTCCGATATGTCTGTAAAGCTCTGTCATAAAGCTTTGGCAAAAACGCATAACCTCAGCATCAGATTTTCCTCTAGGATCGAAGTCAGATCCCCCTTTGCCGCCGCCAATAGGAAGGCCAGTCAAAGAGTTTTTGAAGATTTGCTCAAATCCTAAGAATTTGATGATCCCAATATAAACAGATGAGTGGAAACGAAGGCCGCCTTTGTAAGGTCCAATAGCGCCGTTGAACTGGACTCTAAAGCCTCTGTTCACGATAACTTCACCTAAATCATTTACCCATGGCACTCTAAATGTAATTTGTCTTTCTGGCTCTGTGATTCTTTCGAGAATGTTGGCTTTAACCCAGTCTGGGTGTTTCTCAAGAACTGGCTCAAGGGATACAAAAACCTCTTCGACTGCTTGGATAAACTCTGCTTCACCTGAATTTCTTGCTTTTACTCTCTCAAATACTTGATCGATGTACTTCATGTGATTTCTCCTTTTCGCAATTTATTATCGGTTTGTTAATTAATTAACACGCGGGCACTTTAAAAAAACCTTTTCCCGCCGGCTTCGTATAAATTATATTCCTAATTGTATCTGTCTACAATGTTTTTTTAAAGGAACAATTCTTGCAATTTTACGCAAGAATTCTTGCAACACTCTGAACTGTTGCAAGATGGCGTGCTTTTGTGTATTTGTCTTGAAAGAAAAAAAAAGGTCAAAATTCTGATTAGAGTGTCAAAAGGGAGTTTCTTGATTATTCATACTGCATATAGTGCCAGTTGAACATTCCGGAACTATATGCAGTATGAATAAGATCAACTACGGACTTTTGACACTCTAATCAATTTTGTTTAAAATAATTTTCAAGCTGTTAAATTATCCTACAGGGGTTGAAAAGACTGAATATTCAAAAGGTTTTGCCTCTTTTTCTATTTAATCATATGGATCTCTTTTACGACGACATCGATGCTTAAAACATTCAGCTGAGTCATGGCTTCCAAGCTCTCTTTGACACTATTCTGGCAACGTTTTGCCACTTGGGTTAGAACGTGTCCGTGATATACCGACAAATCAAGTTCAAGCCTAATGCCCGACTCCGCTTTCGAAAGTTTGACGCGGATTAGACGTTTTATTGCTGCAATTTCCTTCAGTGAAAATTGCACAATTTGTATAAGAGCCTTATTGGAAATGGTGAATCGGCCTAAATAGCTGAAAGTAGGCCTAACGACAGACTTTTCTGTCATTTCTGACTGCTTGCCTATCTTATGGGTCCACACTTTAAAACTGTCCAAAAAATAGCCCGAAAAGTCTTGCTTGAGCTCAACGCTAGGAACAGGAATAACGTGTTTGCCGTGTTTCATCCGCATTTCCCTGGCCAGTTTGATTTCCTTTTCTGTAGCAATTTCTTCGATATAGACAATTTTGAAGATAGGGGCGACGTCTAAGGCCTCTGCGATTTTGACGACCATTTCATCCGATGTACCGATAAGAAGAAGCCGCTTTGGATTCATCTCTTTGATGGCACCCGCCACTTCCTTCCGGTGATCGGCATAGAAAAAAATGGCGCGTTTGACAGCTCCAATTCCAGACGCTTCTCTTTTGGCAGAACTGCCTGCGATTTTTTTACCGCCGCAGATGAGCAGTCCATCGTCGATGACACAAGGAACATCTAAAGTTCTCGCCAACTTCATGACATGATGGCTTTTCCCTGTTCCTGTAGTTCCAACTAATGCATATACCTGCATGGCTTCACCTCGTTCATTAAAAATGATTCTCATTATAAATGACAATCATTTTGCTGTTATTTGCTTGCGTGGTGTTGTAGGGTTCTCTGATTTTCTATATAATTCAATTACGGCTTGAGGATAACGGATCTTAGCCTACCACACACTATAAGGAGGTATCTCATGGCTTATATCATCAATGACGCATGCATCAGCTGTGGCGCTTGCGAACCAGAATGTCCAGTATCTTGTATTACAGCTGGCGATAGCATCTATATTATCGACGAAAGCTCATGTATCGACTGCGGCGCATGCGCCAATGTTTGTCCAGTAGACGCTCCACAACCTAAGTAATCAACACCGTAGAGCCTATGTGCGTTCGAGCATAGGCTCTATTTTTATGCCCTCAAAGAGACTGCTGAACAGAAAACCTCAACGCAAATAGTCACTCCTATTTATGGGAATTCCCAATTTTTGCGCTTTTATGTTTCTTGCCCTACCTTTGCGTCAATTCCTTTGAATTATCTTTTGAATTGGCTTAAGATTTTATATACTGGTGGAGTTTGCTGAGGAATTTGAGGACGCCTTTTTCTTCGTTGACAGTGAGATCTTTGATCAAGTAGTCAAGGCCGCGCTCCAGTTGTTTTTTTTCGGTTAGGAGCATTTCAGCGCCTTTTTCTGTCAGTTCTAGGACTACTCGTCGTTTATCTTCATCGACTGGATATTTTTCTACCCACTTGGATTTTATGAGTTTATGCACTATAGACTGAAAAGAACGTCTCTCAAAATTCAGTGCGTTCATGACTTTTGAGAGGGGTTGACCCCCGTGTTGATGGATGTGCTCTAGTATTAAAAGCTCGTCAAAGCCAATACTGCCAACGGTTTTTTTGCGTATTGCCCCTTGGTTCAAGCTCTGCTCTACCACTCTAAAAAGCATAACATTGATTTCTTTTTTATATTGCGCCATAAAATTATCCTTTGATTCTCGTTTTTCTTATTCTATCACAACGCCCCTCATTAACGCAAAAAAAGAGAGCTGTATAAATCATGCTTGCGGTCAATAAGCGATAATGTCCTATAAAACTCAAGGATTGTGTCTTTAGAATAGCAGCACTCAGTATCGACTTTCAACCAAAAGCAATCAGCATCCTTAAATACAACATTCAAATCATGCGCATAAAGCAACCGGAACTGGTCTCGACCCCAAAACAATCACACCCATACTACCGTCCCACTACTGCCCCACGCGAAGCGCCGAACTCCCCTTCTGACCACTATGCCATACGAATGCTATGGTATTTTAGGACATTTTGAATATACATCACAAAAAAAAGAGAGCTGCATAAGCCTCTCTTTGATGATTTATAATTTTTCAATAATGACCGCTTCACCCATTCCGCCACCGATACAAAGGGTAGCAAGGCCATACCGTCCATTTGATTTGATCAGTTCATGCACCAGTGAAACCAATATACGCGCACCCGATGCGCCGATTGGATGACCAAGGGCTATGGCACCGCCATTGATGTTGGTCTTTTGAGGATCAAGTCCAAGTTCCTTCATGACGCATATGGCCTGTGCAGCAAAAGCTTCATTGGCTTCGACAACGTCGAGATCCGCCACTGTGAGACCTGCTTTTAAAAGGGCTTTTCGGGTTGCAGGTACGGGACCAATGCCCATGATCTTTGGATCTACACCTGCAGATGCATGGCTGACAATGCGGGCCAATGGTTTCAAACCCAAAGCCTCGGCTTTATCTCTACTCATAATCAGCAGGGCCGCAGCACCGTCGTTGATGCCTGAAGAGGTTGCCGCTGTAACTATACCGTCTTTTTTAAATGCGGGCTTGAGCTTTTGAATAGATTCAAGGGTTGACCCCGCTTTAATAAATTCATCCTCTTTGAAAGGCGTTGGATCTCCTTTTCTGGATGGAATCATGACGGGGATGATCTCTTCATGGAATTTCCCAGAACTTCGGGCTATTTCAGCACGGTTTTGAGACTGAACCGCAAAAGTGTCGAGCTCTTCTCGGGTCAGTTGATACTGGTCCACTAAGTTTTCAGCCGTCATGCCCATATGATAATCATTGAAAGCTTCCCAAAGACCATCTTTCACCATTGGATCATAGAGTTGTCCATCGCCCATCTTGAGGCCCCAACGGGCATTTTTAAGTAAGTAGGGCGTCATACTCATGTTTTCCATTCCACCGGCTAAGACCACGTCATTGTCTCCCGTTTGTATGGACTGCACTGCAAGGGATACACTCTTGAGTCCAGAACCACAAATCATATTGATCGTGACTGCCGGTGTTTCATTTTTGAGTCCCGCTTTTAGAGCAGCTTGCCGCGCTACGCCTTGGCCATAGCCCCCTTGTAAGACACAGCCCATAATAACTTCATCAACGATTTCTGCAGTCGTTCCTGCTTTTTCGAGAGCCGCTTTCATGACCACAGCGCCTAATTCCACTGGGGTAATATCTTTTAGCGTGCCTCCAAATGAGCCTATTGCAGTACGTACAGCACTGACAATCACTACGTCTTTCATGTATATCCTCCTGAGTTTCCCTGTTCATAGCGTCTCTATGCAAACGCACAGACAACTTTCGCTACACCTAATACATCTACCAACATCCTGCGCGAATCGTCAACCCATCGCTTGATTTATACAGGCGCTCCAGTTCTTCCTTTTAAGAAATAAGAGATTGTGAATAAGTGCTCAATCAAGTTGACATTTTCGACGACGACTTCCTCGGGTACTTTCAAATCTACAGGGGCGAAATTCCAAATGGCTCTAATGCCGCATCCCACCAATTGATCAGCAACCTTTTGAGCGGCTTCTCGATTTGTACAAATATAGGCCACATCAATTTTATTTTTCTGAATAAAAGCCTCCATGTCGTTCATATCCAGTATTTCTGTATCCCGGATGCGAAGGCCTACTAGCCGTGGATTGACATCAAACATAGCTTTGAGCGAAAATCCAAACTTTTCAAAACTCGTGTAATTTGCCAAAGCCTGTCCCAAATTTCCCGACCCGATAATCACAGTGTTGTAGGTCGTGGTCAGTCCTAGAATCTTGCCTATTTCTACATAGAGCTCCTCAACATTATAGCCATAACCCTGTTGGCCAAATCCCCCGAAGTTATTGAGATCTTGCCGAATTTGTGACGCCGTAAAGCCAATAAGCTCGCTGAGCTCTTTTGATGAAATACGCTTGACTTCTTTTTCCATGAGTTCTCTCAAATAGCGATGGTATTTTGGAAGTCTTTTGATGACTGCCAAAGAAATTTTGCTAGCCGGCATTAATTTTTCTCCCTCTACCCATTTTTCAATGTTTCTGTTTGCAATCAAGATTAGGGTGTCAAAAGTCCTAGTTGATCATATTCATACCGCAAATAGTTGCGGATGATTCAACTGGAACTATTTGCGGTATGAATATTCGAGAAACTTACTTTTGACACCGTAGTCAATTATATCATTTTCAAATTCATACTGTCAAATTAGTGAATGCCACATGTGCAAGAGTGTGATGTGAAATGGAAAATGTCCTGAAACTCAGCATCTTTAGAATAACAGAGTGAATCGCAAGGGTTGTTCGGCGCTTCGCGTGGTACAGTAGTATTCGGGTAATTGTTTTGGGGTCTCATCCAGTTCCAATCACATGACGCTTTAGATTTGTATAATCGCTGATCGCTGTTCGTTCAGACAAATAATCCAATGCCACATGTGCAAGGCCCGTCTTTTCTGTTAAAATGAAATGGGTGATGCACATGATTATACTTTCCCTGCAAAATATGAAGAAAAGCTTTGTAGGCGACTTACTTTTTGAAAATCTCAGTTTTACATTAAACCACGATGATCGCCTTGGCCTCATCGGCTCAAACGGCGTTGGAAAAACCTCTCTTTTTAAAATGATCCTTAAAGAGATGGAATTTGACGCTGGGCTTTGCACTGTAACAAAAGGCCTCGGTATAGGCTCCATGGAGCAGGAAGTTACTCTAAACATGGATTTGACCCTATATGACTACTGTCTCGAGGCCTATAAGTCTCTTATGCAAAAGGAGATTTATCTCACGGCCCTTGAGGATGGTATGGCAACACATGAAGACCCAAGCTCATCTGTGTTCAACACCATGCTTGTGGATTATCACCATGAACTGGAGTCATTTGAAACAGCAGGAGGTTATCTTTACCGGAGCCAAATCAAAGGCATTTTGCTCGGGTTAGGGTTTGTAGCCCTTGATTTTGAACGCCCTGTCAGCTCCCTCAGCGGCGGACAGTTTTCCCGTCTGCGACTGGCGAGACTGCTCATGCAGTCCCCTGACCTGATGCTCCTCGACGAACCCACCAATCACTTGGAC
>JBBRGL010000069.1:0-10357 GCA_038240675.1 Peptostreptococcales bacterium | reverse complement strand
CAGCAACAGGCTTATGAACAGGTTCTAAAAGTAAAAGGCTCTACGGTAAGATAGGTCGCCGCCGGTTTAAAAAACACTCATTCTACTGAATGAGTGTTTTTTTGCGTTTGGGGGGTATCTTCCCGGAGACCCTCAAGGAATTAAGGGTGTTTAAAGCTCACGCAAAATGATCTTCCCCTTTACCGGAGAATTTCAAGGGGCGAGGCGTTAGAGCAACGTGCAAGAGCTCTTGGCGCTGAGTCTGTAGTCGGTATAGATATTGATTATGAAGCACTTGGGGGAGGCTGGTAGATGTTAATGGTCACGGCCTCTGGTACTGCAGTTACATTAGAAGAAAACAACCTCATCAGAAGAAAGCTGAGGTTGTTTTCTTCTAATGTGCAGTGATTAAAGCGTTTTCTATTGCCTTTAGAATGACTTTGCTGCTGCCAGTGGCACCTGTAATGGTATCTACTTGTATGTTTTGTTTCTGGATGACGGCATCAATAATGGATTCAGCGGCTTTACCCTTTCCGTTGATGTGTTCTAAGATTTGAACTTTGGTTATTCTATGATCTTTGACGGTCACATCGACCTTCACACGGACAATTCCCGAATCCGAAGAGCCAGCATGCGTTCCGTTTGGAACAGTGTTTAATTGCAGTGTACTCAGTGTTAAGTGGTCTATAAAGGCATTGTAGTTCCGTATGGACTTAAATAAAGCAGTGGTCGTGATTATAGAGAGGATAACGAGGGCAATGACGAGTATTTTGCTGATTTTTTTCATAAGCTCAGTCCCTTTCCTATGAGGATGCTTTCATTGTATCTTTTTTGGTTTATAGAGCTTTTAGAGATGCTTTAATAGTGGATTAAGAACCTCTGATAATTAACAGGGAATCTGTGCTTTTGATATACCCATAGGCAATTTTCTGATAGAATGGATTAGGTATCTGCATTTGATAGAATTCGTTAGAAAAGAGGAGATAACATGTTAAATAGATATTCTAATAGCGTTGAGATTATGGCATCGAATACAATGGTCGAACTTTTGACCCTTTGCTTGGCATCACCTACATTGGGGCGTATTAAAAGTGCTTGTGAAGCAGTCTATAACAAGCAGCAAGGTCGATTTTATAGCATCGAAGTCGATGGTGAGACAGTAGGGATACTCGGCTATAGAATCATTGATCGGACCTGTGAATTGATTCATGCTTTTTATCACCATGAACATCTATCTGCAAAAGGGTATGCTGAGCACATTAGGATGGCTCTTGCTCTTGATGGTTTAAACCAGGCACAAATTATTGTTCACGAAAAAGACAAAGCTTTTTATCACGGGCTAGGGTTTAACTGCAAACCTTATAAAGAAAACGATATGGGTTTTAATCAGTTTTATTGTGTGTTGAAGGCATAAAAATTTCCAATGAGTTTAGGGAGACGTTAAATGAATATTACCTTGTTGATTATAGGGTTGCTCTTTATGGGCTTAAGTGTTTATCAGTTAAATAGAAAAACCAAAATGGATACGATGATTATTCAAAATTATGAAAGAAAGTACAAAGTGACAGATCCAGTTAAGTTTTTGAAAATTGAACATACGAGCAAGGCGCTATTTGGCGCATTTGTTGCCTTAATGGGACTTTTGGAAATCTATTTTTTAGATGTCAATACAGCAGCGATTATTATTGTTGCAGGCATTTTGATTTGGCAATTTGCTGATGTCTATTTCAAAAGGGATTTTTTAATTAAAAAGTAACTGGTCAGTATTTTTTTGGAGGAATTATGAAGAAGCGTTTGTTTTTTTGTATGGTATTGAGTGTATTGATTTTTTTAGTGGGATGTGAAGACAAGCGTACAGATCCCATTATTATCCCCACTGAGGCAATTCAAGCAACTAAGGAGTCCACATCTGTAGAGACGCCTAAAAGTGTTAAGGCGAGCACGCCTATGGATAAATATGAAGTTTTAAAGACGAAGGAATTATCAGCTCAGGCCATCAATGCGTTTTTGGAAGAAAATGTAAATAGTATGAATTCAGTCTTGAGCACTACAGTCATCAATGATTTTATATTTTATCAAAGAAGTGCACTCAACTCTGAAACGGAAGTTTTTTATCGTGAGGATATGATCGGCATTCATCAAGCAATCGATCAGGCGGTTAAAAAACTTGAATCAACTGTTACGGGTCCTCTGCTTATTGGACCAAATAGAGCAAAAATTTTAGAGGCTATTCAAGACGAAAAGTATCATAAAGTGATAAAGAACTGCTTCGACCAAGGATTGGGCTTAATGAATGGTGAAGGTTCATACTATCCAATTGTGGACTATTATGCACTCAATGTACACTATAGCCAGGTGGTCAGCGATGATATGAAAGTGTTCTTGGAAATGACGGCCTTAGATGTAGAAAAGCCGTTGACTGTGGAAGAATACTTAGCGGTCTCACCGAAAGAGCTTGGAGAGCGCGCAGTTGCTTATGAGCGTTATTTAAAAAACTATTCGGATGGACTCTATAGAGATGAAATCCGCAATAATTTGATGGTGTCTATTTGGAAGTTGGTGAATCCAAACCCCTTTGATGGCATGCTTCTTGAGGACTTTACCATAAGCCCTGACTTAAAACTGGTCTATGCTGATCTGCTGAAAGCCGAAGATACACCTGTCATTCAGGCGTGTGTAAAGGGGATTTTGACTTTTGCAGAGCGTAAAAACGGCGTGTTGGGAACGCTTGACAATATGGATGCACTTATGGAGGTTTCATTCGCTCTTCATGAGAAAGCATCAGAACAAATTAAGGCACTGTATAAGATAGAAGAATTCAAGTAATTTGAGCATTTTTGAACACGTTGATAGACTTTATCGACGTGTTTTTAGTTTAGACAAAGGAAAAGCCCTGTTAGTGGCGAATACTTACATGTAGAAGGCAGCAGAGTAAGCTTTTTTAAAAGTTTAAGACGAGGGCCTGTGTTGTCAGTGAAGATTTAAAGGGTGGAGTGAATGATAAATTTTTTCAAAAGACTAATGATTCCTCATTTATCAACAGAAAGGCTTGAACTGCGAATGATTCAAGTTTCGGACTATAAGGCCGTTTATGATGCCTTTAAAGATGAGGCGTATTTAAGGTATTTTGGTATACCAAGTGTCTCTTCTGAACAGGATGCAAAGCGGTTGATTACAGATTGGGTCAAACGGTTGGATCCACAGACTTTTGTGCGGTGGGCAATCATCCTTAAAGAAAATGGTCAAGTGATAGGGACTATTGGACTACATACATTCGTCAATCAGTACAAAAAAGCGGCAGTGGGCTATGATCTTCGACCTGAGTATCAGCACCAGGGGTTTGTTAGCGAAGCACTCCAAATGATAATGCGTTATTTTTTTGAGGATTTGGGGTATCATAGACTTGAGGCGACTATTGCTTTACAAAACACGCCTTCAATTGCAGTGGCCGAACGGGCTGGATTTAAACGAGAAGGCCTGATGAGACAGTGGATGTACAACTGCGTTTATGAGGAATTTTATGATGCCTACATCTATGCGATCCTGGATACAGATTATTTGGAGGACCAATGATTTATAAAATTGAACGCACGATTAGTGGTTTTTTTACAGAGTACGGCATTACATCTGAGGACGATGATTTGTTGTTTATCGTCAATTCACAGTTTATGGCGGGCAAGAGGCGAATCCGTCTTTTTGACATTGACGATATTGAATTATTTAGGGCAGAGCAAGTATTGCCAGCATTTGAACCGACATTCAACATCTATATTAAGGATCAACAAATCGGACAGATCAAAAAAAAGTTTTCATTCAATGAAATACGGTTTCAAATCGTCAGTCGTTATGGACCTTTTATTATTGAAGGCGACTTACTCGGCAATGAGTATTTGATCATCAATTCGGATCTTGAGACTATTGCAGCAGTGAGTGAAGACTACACGGATGAAGTTGGGACGTATGGTGTTGAGATAGAAGAGGGCGAAGATGAGATTTTTCTCTTAGCTCTTATGACAGTCGTTGATTTTATACTTAATTAATAACCGGAGGAAATTTTATGGTGCATGTGGTGAATGCTTTTGTTAAAAATGGACGTGGTGGCAATCCAGCAGGCGTAATGCTTTTGGATATGGATTTGTCCGATGTGAAAATGCTTCAAATCGCAAAATTCATGGGTTTCTCTGAAACAGCTTTTGTGCGGCAACTGGGGCCAAAGATTTTTAAACTGCGTTTTTTTACGCCAGCCGACGAGGTGGATTTGTGTGGGCATGCTACAATAGCCACTTTTACACTGCTCAAAGCGCTGGGCAAAGTCACTACGGGCCATTATATTCAAGAGACAAAAGCAGGAAGCCTTGCCATTGAGGTTTTAGAAGACGGCGTTTTTATGGAAATGGCAACTCCGACGTTTCATGGGATTATTGACCCTGCTATTATTGCACCGACCCTTGGCATAAAACCGGAAGATATTCTAGAGAATTACCCTATACAGTGCGTCAGCACAGGGTTAAAAGATATTTTAGTCCCTCTTGTGTCCCTTAATGTGCTTGAAAATCTCAAACCCGATTTTGAGGCTATTGAAAAAACCAGCAAGGACAACCAGGTTGTGGGTTACCATGTGTTCGCCTTTGAAACAGCAGATTCAAAATCTATGAGGGTAAGAAACTTTGCACCCCTTTATGACATTGATGAAGAAGCCGCTACAGGGACTTCTAATGGAGCACTTATGGCTTATTTGAAACGTTACAATCCCTTTTGCCCCGACAAAATGGTTTTTGAACAAGGATATGAAATGCAGATTCCCTCAGAGATTTGTGTCTATACCTCTGCGTCAGGCGCCATTTTTGTAGGTGGTGAAGCGGTTGTGGTTTCTAAAAAAGAACTGCCTATTGATTTGCTGTGCGATCTTTAATGTTTTTCTAATGAGGCCTTTATGACCACTTAATGGACCTGCTTTATACTGAGGTATAGACAAAGCCAAGTCGCTTTGCTGACAGTTAGTTAGCAGGTTTTTAGGGTGTTTAAGGGCGACTTAAAGAACATACAAAATAAGGAGAATAGGCCATGAGTATTACACTTGAAAAAATTGATTTGATCCGCAGCAGAGCGAATGTCAGTTATGAGGAGGCGAAAATAGCCTTAGAAATGAGCAATTACGATGAAATCGAAGCGCTAATTTACCTTGAGCGAAACTCCAAAATAGCGTCTCGATCAACTGATAGCAAGACCCCCACAGGACCTTCTCTATGGGAACAAATTAAAGCCTTTATGTCAAAGGTTCACGCTATAAAATTTGTCGTCGAAAAAGAAAGTGATACTGTGATTAATATTCCGCTCACCGTTTTTATAATCTCACTCCTATTTTTGTTCCCCTTTGTAGTGACCCTCATTATCTTAGGGTTGATCTTCGGATACAAAATGACCTTTATTAAAAGCAAAACGGAGCGTTATGAAGTCAACGCCATGTTTGATTCAACACTCCATAAAGTCAGATCTCATGTCGATCCATCTCAGGGAGAAAAATCCACAGAGGTTTCTAAAGAGAGACTATGAAGGCGTATGTTATAATAAAAATATGATAACAGTGTCAAAAGTAAGTTTCTCGATTATTCATACTGCATATAGTTCCAATTGGACATTCCGGAACTACATGCAGTATGAATAAGATCAGCTGCGGGCTTTTGACACCCTAATCAAATATGAGTTTACAAAAACATCGGCGGGGTGCATTATGGAAAATAACAGGCTTTTAATTGTTGAAGATGAAGAGAAAATTGCGCGTTTTTTGCAACTGGAACTCGAATATGAAGGCTATGTCGTCGATATAGCGTGTGATGGGCGCGATGGACTTGAACGCGTGAGAGAGAATGATTATAGTTTGATACTTTTGGATATCATGATGCCGCGCATGAACGGCATGGAAACCTGCAGACGCATACGACAGTTTTCGGATGTACCTATTATTATGTTGACTGCAAAGGATGAGACCATGGATAAAGTCATGGGCCTTGACCTTGGAGCGGATGATTATATGACAAAGCCTTTCGCAATTGAAGAGCTTCTTGCAAGAATCAGGAGCCAATTCAAGAAGAAACGGTCTCAGACAGGGGACAAGAACTTGCTCAATATCAAAGGTGTTAAACTCGACGTCGAAAGACATGCTGTGACGTATAATGCAGAAGTGATTGAATTGACTAAAAAAGAGTTTGATCTCCTCAAATACTTGATGGATAATCGCAACATTGTCATATCAAGAGAAAAAATTCTTGAAGAAGTTTGGGGCTATGATTTTATTGGGGATACCAATGTAGTGGATGTGTACGTGCGCTATATCAGAAGTAAAATTGATGATAAATACGCCATCAAACTGATTCATACCGTCAGAGGTGTTGGATATACCATCAAAGATGATGAATAGTGTGAGCGCATATGATTATTCTTAGAGTGCTCCATGCAATTTTCATTGGGATTGTTTTGCTTTTTAAAAATATCGCACTGATTCCAGTTCGATTGTTTATGATCATTTCAAATAAGATCACAGAACTTTTTCGATTTTCAATCAGTTTTAAAATCAACTTTGTGTACAGTTTAATATTTGTGGTGGTTTTATTAGTCCTTAATTTAAGCATTCTTGGCGGTTTTTTTTATTTGTCTAATGAAATTGAGCGGGACAAGTTAAAACTCACTCAGAATCAAGTTGAAAAAAGCATGATCACTGAAAATCCGAGCAGTGTTTTTACCTATGATCTTTCCCGCTATAGACCAACCTACATTATGCTCTATACCCTTGAAGGCAAGCTGATGCAAAGCAATATTGATAGGGCTAATTTCCCCTTTATAGACACGCAAGGGATGCCTCGTCAACTTTGGTATGAGGGAAAGAGGTATATACTGATCACAAAACAAATAACAGTTGGCGCAATAAGTATTTATATGACTGCCATGACAGATACAAGTGCAGGCTTTGAGTCCATTCGTATCATCTCAATGATTTCTATTTTCATCTCGTTTATTTCACTTTTAGTGGCATCGGCTATTGGGACCCGCATGAGTCGGAATCTTTTACTGCCTATCAGTAATATGACCACACAAGTTAAAGCTATTTCTGTGCAGAATCTTTCCAATCGATTGGATGTGAGAATATCAGAACACGAATTGAAAGATTTGGCGACAACTATAAACACCATGATGGACCGCATTGAGCTGGGCTATCGCAAACAAAATCAATTCGTATCCGATGCATCCCACGAGTTACGCACGCCTATTTCTGTTATTCAAGGTTACGTTGGCCTTTTGGATCGATGGGGCAAAAATGACAAAGACATTCTAGAGGAAGCTATTGCCGCCATTAAGTCTGAAGGCACTAACATGAAAGAATTGGTTGAGAAACTACTCTTTTTGGCCAGGAGTGATCGAGGGCAGATTGAGCTGGATATGGAGTTACTGGATATGCATGAAATTGTAGATGAAGTGTGTAAAGAAACCCGCATGATTGACACCAAACACACTGTTGAGTGTGATGCAGAAGGCGTTGCAGTCATACGCGGTAGCCGTAAGCTCATCAAACAACTCATTCGCATTATTGTGGACAATAGTATCAAATTCACCCCTGTGGACGGTGTCATTAGACTTCACCTTAAAAAATCCATGAAGAATATTATGCTTGTTATAGAAGACACGGGCGTTGGTATTCCAGAGGAAGATATCCCCTATATCTTTGACCGTTTTTATCGATCCGATAAATCGAGAACCAAACAAAGTGGGGGGAGTGGACTTGGCTTATCCATTGCAAAATGGATTCTAGACCAACACGAAGGGGATGTATTGGTCACCAGTAAAGTAGGACAAGGCACTCGAACCTCCTTGTTCTTTAAGGAACACCTCTAAATGAAGAAGCCGAACTCAAAAAAGAGTGTGGCTTCTTTTTTTGAACACTTACCTGGGTTGACAGAAGAAAATAAAAGGAGTATACGTCAATTAGATATTTAGTTAATCGTCTAAATATCTAATTGAAAAGGAGGCCCTTATGAATGAATCTTTTAAATCCTTATCGGACCCTACCCGTCGGAAAATATTAGAGCTTCTCGCCATAAAGGACATGACTGCGGGGGAAATAGCGGCGCGATTTGAAATGACCAAACCCTCCATAAGCCATCATCTCAATCAACTCAAATTTTCAGGACTCGTGCTCAGTGAAAAGCAGGGTCAAAATGTACTTTATTCTTTAAACACCACCCTATTTCAGGAAGTCAGTAAATGGTTTTTTGATTTTATGAAGAAAGGAGAAGAAAAATGATGCGAAAAAACGACTAGATTTTGACAATAATGGCTCTTTGTTCTGTCCTTGGTATCTGGATGATGCTTTCCTCCCTACCCACACAAATGCCAATGCACTGGAATATTGAGGGACAGGTTGATCGATTTGGAACACACACGGAATTTATGATGCTTTGCTTATTGCCTCTCGGGTTGATTGTGTTGTTCATGATTTTGCCTTTTATAGATCCAAAGCGCGCAAATTATAAAAAACATTTAAAAGCCTATACGGTGACAAAGTTTGTAACGGTATTATTTTTTATAGGGTTAAACTGGCTCATTGTCTTGAATGTCAAAGGCATCATTCAGGGTATTGACAATTTGATTATTGATTAGAGTGTCAAAAGTAAGTTTCTCAATTATTCATACTGCATATAGTTCCAGTTGAACATTCCGGGACTATATGCAGTATGAATAAGATCAACTAAGTGCTTTTGACACCCTAATCATTATTATTTGGATAGGCATTCTGTTTACCTTTTTAGGCAATTATATGCCTCAAATTCGACACAATTACTTTTTTGGCATCAGGACACCCTGGACGCTGGCTAACGAAACTGTTTGGAAAAAGACCCACCGTGTTGGCGGAGCGATCTTTGTCATTGATGGCATTGCACTTGTTGTGACGGGATTATTTTTTAAAGAAGTGGCTTATTACGTCATGTTTATGGGCATAGCGGTCATGACGATTGGCTCGGCAGGATATTCTATTTATATTTTCAAAAGAAATGAAAAATCAGAAATGACAGAGGCAAAAAATAAGGATGCAGAATAGTACGGACCCCAAAAAAGAAACCCTTGCAGTTCGCAGATATCCATCTCTTAAATGACGGATATCTTTCATTTTGTACCAAAGGTGGACAGCGGATTTTCTGAAGTTGAAGTCATTGTAAATACAGTGTTTCACCACATTGACATCCGAGCCACTATCCATTAAAATAATTATAAGCATATCTGAATTAAACACAGATTTGCAAAAGAACTTTCAAAATGAGCCATTGAATAGTCTTAAACGCATATAGAATCAACAGGAGTGGGAGGAAAATTTGTGGATCTTTTTGATCAGAAAAAAGAAAATAAGTCCTTAACATCTATCATTTTTGATCGCATACGGGAAGATATTTTGAACAGTATCTACCAGACAGGTGATAAAATAGTAGAAGCAAAGCTGGCGGAAGAGCTGGGTGTCAGCCGGACACCCGTTAGAGAAGCACTTAAGCAATTGGAGCTCGATGGCTTAGTCGAGAACATTCCCAACAGAGGTGTCGTCGTCAAAGGCGTTTCAAAGCAGGATATCTTGGATATTTATGTGATTCGCACTGCCATAGAAGGTATTGCTGCAAGGTGGTGTTGTGATCGAATAGCGGATCCAGAGATTCAGGAGTTGAAGGATATTTTTGAATTGATGGAATTCTACACCTTCAAAAAAGATGCTGACAAAATTGCGGAATTGAATACACGGTTCCATGAAATTATCTACAAAGCTACACGGAGTCGGTATTTGGAACATATATTAAAAGACTTTCAGATTTTCATTAAAACGACGCGCAACCGTTCACTTAGAATTGAAGGAAGAATGGGCGAGGCTCTTGAAGAACATCGGGAAATCATCGATGCAATTGCTTCTAGGGATTCCGAGGGTGCTGAGCGTTCAATTTTGAAACACCTGACCCACTCTCGAAAAAGTGCTGCTACACTCTAATTGTATCAATAAAAGCTTCTTCGTAAAATCCGAGGAAGTTTTCTTTTTAAGTGCAAACATGTGATGTGTATTCGAAAATGTCCTGAAATACTACAGCATTCGTACGGCATAGTGATCAGTTGGGGAGTTCGGCGGTTCGCGTGGGGCAGTAGTGGGACGGTTGTATGGGAGTGATTGTTTTGGGGTCGAGACCAGTTTAGGTCACTTTACGCTCATGAATTGAGTGTCAAAAGTAAGTTTCTCGATTATTCATACTGCATATAGTTCCAGTTGAACATTCCGGAACTATATGCAGTATGAACAAGATCAACTACGGACTTTTGACACCCTAATCAATCTGCTATTCAGAAGACATAATCC
>JBBRGL010000068.1:0-10474 GCA_038240675.1 Peptostreptococcales bacterium | reverse complement strand
AGTACTGTCATGCGTTACTTAGGATTGTCTGAAAATCTTTTCACCAGAGGGCCATCTTAATTTTGGAAAATCCAGTAATTAACTATTCGCGAAGCTCGCCTATTTCAGCGGACTATGCGTTGTGATCAATATCTCGGAGACTCTTCGGGCACGGTCGAACCGTTTGATATAAGTGGCATTAAAATCGCAGAACCACTCAGGGAATATTCCGGTGAATATCTTCGTTACCGCTATACTGACGGAGGTATTTCTCCACGTCTCATTCCAGGAAAATCGGCTAATATAGTTACTTTGGATAGTGATGAACACGATGAATCTGGACGGATAATTGAATCAGCTGAAATTCGCATAAAGATGATGGACAAACGTATGAAGAAGCTCGAAATGCTAAAAGAAGAGCTTCTAGAGCCTGATTTTATTGGTCACGACAATTTCGATACACTGCTTATTGGATGGGGCTCAATGTATGGACCGTTATCCGAGGCTGTAGAAATGCTTAATCACGGTGAAGAGGAAAGGTTTGCGGCGCTTGTCTTTGGAGATGTATTTCCGCTTCCAGAAAAACGATTAAAAGAAAATGCTGGAAAAGCAAAACACATCATAAATGTTGAACAGAACGCCACCGGACAGCTTGCTGGGATAATACGTGAGTATACCGGCGTAGTCTGTTCAAGCAGCGTTTTAAAATATGACGGGCGCCAGATAACTGCTAAAGAGATCGTAGATAAAATTCGGAGAGGTGGCAGCAATGGTTGAATATAAAACATATGAAACGGCTTGGTGTCCTGGATGCGGGAATTTCATCATGCTTGAATGTCTTAAAACTGCACTTGAGGAGCTACAGAAGGATCCACACGAAGTGCTTTTGGTTGCCGGCATAGGGCAGGCTGCGAAAATACCGCAGTATATAAGTGCAAATGCCTTCTGCGGGTTGCATGGTCGCGCGCTTCCTCCCGCCGCGGCAGCAAAGATGGTAAATGAAAGTTTAACGGTAATAGTCAGTACGGGTGATGGCGATACTTACGGCGAAGGCGGAAACCACTTCATTCATAACATACGTCGAAATATAGATATAGCTCATTTCGTTCACGATAATCAGGTATACGGTCTGACAAAAGGCCAAGCATCGCCTACATCAGAAGAAGGCTTTGTATCGGGAATTCAACCTGAAGGCAATATTGATGCACCTATAAATCCCCTGCTTATTGCGATAGCGACTGGAGCTGGTTTTGTGGCTAGGGGTTTTACAGGAAATAAGAGGCATTTGATATCACTTATGAAACAGGCGATAGAGTATAAGGGCTATGCACTACTGGATATTTTTCAGCCCTGCGTAAGTTTCAACAAAGTAAATACTTTTAAATGGTACAACGAAAGAGTTTATGAACTTGGCGAAGATTACGACGCATCGAATAAAATAGATGCAATGGAAAAAGCTATGGAACTAGGTGATAAAATACCTATCGGCGTGGTTTATAAAGAGACAAAAAGGACATTTAACGAGAAGAACGAAGTACTAAAAGGAGGCGTGGTTCTGATCGACAAGAAAACAGACCCTAACGCTTTCGGTAGACTTATCAAAGAGTTTATATAGAATGAGTTGAATCATCTACTCCTATATGTGGTATGAATATGATCAACTAAGGGCTTTTGAAACCCTAATCATATAATGGAATAAGGAAAACAAATGCAGATACTTGACTTTAAAAGTATGCTTGACGTTTAATTTGTTTTACAGCTCCTATTCGGGGTATATATATATTGCGACTTAATGATAACTGTTGATGATTGAACACAGCTAATGAGAATAATAGTCACTTTAGCGTGTCAATTCAACCGATCTAAAAGGGTCGGTTATTGTTTTCAAAAAGAATGGCAACATTTTCAGTCCAGATAGGTAGACACATAAAAGGAGGTATACGTATGGGTTTCTTGAGATGGTTAGGTGGTATTGTTGTGTTTTTTTGGATCGTAGGATTACTGCTCAAAGTTGGCGGGAGTTTGATCCACTTATTGTTGGTTGTTGCAGCGATTGTCTTTATCTTTGATTTTGTATTCAATGGTAAAAACAAATCGTGAAAGAAAATAAAGGAGAAATGAGATGAAGTGGATGATTTGTACACACAAAAAAAACGATGAGTATTACCGAAAAAAGGATGCTGAAACTATTGTAAAAGCAGTTGCTATCAGCGCGATAACGGCAACTGTGGTTTCGGTCATTGTTGCCTGTAATGCTGACTTCATAACGCTTACTCTGAGAAGAACACGGTATTCAGCAGAGGCGCTTATAAATGTTTGAGTCTATTATATCAAGGATATGACTTCACAGGTTGTAGAAGCGGGTGAAGAGAAAATTGAAGCTGTCAAAGGCAAAGTAGATACCCTTAAAAACGAATTGTTTAACGGTTTTAAAAAAACAGTTGAGAATGTAGAGGAGGATGCAGAGTCACTTGCTACCGAACTACTGGAAGGTGCGGATAAGGGTAAAGACGCTGTAGAGACCTTTGTTGATGAAATAAAGGATGATTTGAAATAAAACTGTATTTTTTAAAACGAGGAGATCAAAATGAACTATTCACTGCTGCATACGTGTTTAAGGGTTATGGATTTAGAAAAATCCATTGCTTTTTATCAAAAGGCTTTAGGGTTTAGAGAAACAAGTCGTAAAGACTTTCCTAAATATGCTTTTACACTTGTGTTTTTAACGGACGAAGCGGGATGTTATGAAATTGAATTGACGTACAATTATAATTCTGAAAAACCGTATGTGATTGGAAATGGATTCAGCCATATTGCAGTCGGTACGTCAGATTTAGAAGCGTCTCATAGAAGTCATGAAGATATGGGATACAAGGTTTCTGAACTCATGGGATTACCCGGTGACCCACCGCGGTATTATTTTGTGACAGATCCAGATGGATATGAGGTTGAAGTTATTCGAAAATCAGCAACCTCTTAGATACAAAACCATACAATCACAAAATTTAAGAGGCTGTATCAAAAGTTTTTTACTGATGATACAGCCTTTTTTCGCGTTGTGTGGTTTAGTATTTTGTAATGTACTTCTATGCTAAGAGACTTGTTCTAGAACCATGGCTCTAGTGCTTTATACAGAGACTTAAAACGATAATGTAGCTGCTTGTAATGGGGTATTTCTTCTGACTTGGGCTGAATAGGATCTATCGCCCTAACAATTTTTAAGCAGGCGGCCTCCACAGAGTCAAAGGCACCTGAACCCACTGCGGCAAGTATTGCAGCACCTAAGGCTCCACCTTGGTCGGTGTTTATGCGGTGCACAGGCAAGCCCAAGATATTGGCTAAAATCTGTAGCCAGAAGGCACTCTTTGAACCGCCACCAATGACCCTGATTTCTTCAATAGGGATATGCATATCGTGCAAAATATCCAGAGAGTCTTTGAGGCCAAAAGCTACACCTTCAAGAATGGCGCGGGTCATTTGACCTCTGGTGGTGGTAGGTGATAAACCGATGAAAGTACCGCGGGCATCAGGATTTGGATAGGGGGTTCGCTCTCCCATGAGATAAGGCAGAAAAATAACGTGCTGCGTGTAACCTGGGATGTTCTGGGCTTCTGACATAAGGGTATCAAAGGGGATGTCGTAATTGACAGTATCTGTCCACCACTTGAGGCAACTGGCTGCTGAAAGCATAACGCCCATGGTGTGGTACTTGCCATTTGCATGGCAAAAGGCGTGGAGGCGCATCTGATCATCTCTCGCGAAATAATCATGGGCTGCAAAAACAACGCCTGAGGTGCCAAGGGTGACAGAGATGACGCCGCTTTCAACAGTGCCCGTTCCTATGGCACCAGCAGCTTGATCACCTGCTCCACCAACGACAAGAATATCCCCTTTAAGGCCTAGTACTTCAAGAGTGGACGCTGAGACCACACCAGTGACTTCATAGGACTCATAGAGTTTGGGCAGAGCACTTTGTTTAATGCCGACATAAGCACAGATATCATTTGACCAACATTTGTTCTGGACATCTAAAAGGAGCATTCCTGAAGCATCTGAGTAGTCTGTAGCAAAGTCTCCAGTCAGTCTATACCGGATATAGTCCTTTGGGAGCAGGATGTGTTCAATTTGTTCAAAAAGTTCGGGGTCCGTGTGTTTAATCCAAAGAAGTTTTGGCGCTGTGAAACCTGTCAAGGCTTGATTTGCAACGCGTTTGCCTAAACCTTGAAATCCAAAGACTTCAGTCAGCTCATCGCATTCCGTTTGGGTACGCTGGTCGCACCACAAAATGGCGGGCAAGAGAATTTTGTGGTCTTTATCCAATGCCACTAGGCCGTGCATTTGGCCGCTAAAGCCAATGGCGGTAATCTGTTCAGGCCCTATGCCAGATGTCTTTATAAGTTCTTTAATAGAAGATACAGTTCCACGCCACCAGTCCTCAGGATCTTGTTCTGCCCAACCTTCTTTGGGATAGGAGAGCGGATATTCAGCGGTACCTTCGCCAATAAGGGTTCCAGAAGAGTCCATGGCCACTACTTTGACTGACGAAGTGCCTAAGTCGATTCCTAAAAAAAGCATAGAGCCTCCTCGAATGATTGCCAAATTTTAAGCATTGAAAATTGCATCGTTGACGATGGATTCTAACCACTCTTGTTTTGAGGATTTATTGGAGATGCGATCGTGCGTCATGGCATATGCAGAAAGCTCATCAAAGCCCACGCGTCCTTTCAAAATATCTTGTCCAATTCCGATGGAATAGCTCTTGTACCGCTCGGAAACAAAGGCCTCAAGCTCCCCTTCGGAAATCAACTTCTCTGCCACGATAAGTCCCTTTGCAAAAGCATCCATTCCCGCAATGTAGCCTGCAAACAAATCTTCGGCTTCAAGGGAACCACGTCTAAGTTTAGCATCGAAATTCAGACCACCTGGGGCAATGCCGCCATTTTTGAGGACTTCCATCATACAGTATGTTGTGCTGTAGATATTGGTGGGGAATTGATCTGTATCCCAGCCCAAGTGATCATCACCTTGATTGGCATCAATACTGCCTAGGACACCATTGATGCGGCTCATTTGGAGTTCGTGTTCGAAAGTATGTCCAGCAAGTGTTGCGTGATTGGCTTCAATGTTCATTTTAAAGTCGTTTTCGAGACCGTACTTGCGCAAAAAGGCAAGGACCGTCGCTGCATCAAAATCATATTGATGCTTGGTTGGTTCTTTAGGTTTAGGTTCGATTAAAAGTTGACCCGTGAAGCCGATTTTCTGCTTGTAGTCGACAGCCATTTTGAGAAAACGCGCATAGTTGTCCATTTCAAGAGCCATATCTGTATTGAGGAGCGTGTCATAGCCTTCACGACCACCCCAGAATACGTAGTTTTCACCGCCAAGCTGCATGGTCACATCCATGGCTTTTTTGACCTGGGCTGCTGTAAAGGCAAAGACATCCGAATTGCAAGAAGTGGATGCGCCGTGGACGAATCGGGGATGTGAAAAGGCATTAGTCGTGCCCCAAAGAAGCTTTATGCCGGTTTGTTTCATAAGCCCTTGAATATGTGCAACAATCACGTCCAAGTTCTCAAACTTCTCTTTGAGGCTACTCCCTTCTGGCGCCACGTCTAAATCATGGAAACAGAAATAAGGGATATCAAGCTTTTGCATGAGTTCAAAAGCAGCTGTTGCTCGGGCTTTAGAAAGTTCAAGGCCACTCAGTGCATTCCATGGGCGTTCGAAGGTGCCGCTGCCAAACATATCGGAGCCTTCACCTGTCAATGTATGCCAATAGCTCATGGCAAAGCGTAGGTGTTCTTTCATTGGCTTGCCGGCCACCAGCTGTTCGCTGTCGTAATATTTGAAGGCAAGGGGTGTTTTTGAATATCGACCTTCGAAAGGGATCGTGGTTATTTCTTTGAAATATGGCATAAGAAAACCTCCTCTAATGTGTTGTAACTTCATTATAGAAGGTTTTTGTCTGAGCTAAAGCTATGATGTTGTGGAGATAATAGGACAATGTTGCTGTTTTTCTTTGATGAGCCCTATGGCTTCTTCAGTGTTAAAAGGCAGGTGAACCGAGCCCAAAGGTGCATTGATAACCGCGTTATTTGAATGCTTGCGTATTGTTTTTCGAAGTGCGTTTGCCGTGCAATTGTACTTTTCTTTAATCAATTGATTGAGGTACTTTTGATCCGAAAATCCCGAATGAATGGAAAGGTCCATTATACTGAGTTCAGTGTTGATGAGTAGGCTTATGGCACTTGTCAGGCGGACGTTGTTTAAGAGCGTTTGGAAATTGATGCCCAGATGCTGGCGAATAAAGTGAGATAGGTAATACTTGCTGAGATGCAGTTGGTCGGAGAGGTTTTCCAAATAAACTTTCTCCTTATGGTGCGTTTCTACATAGTCGATGACATACTGAAGCCGTTTGAAATCATCAGTTTGATTGGATAAGTTGCCCTGATCTGACGTTGTGTAAGGCACTTCATCCAGTAGGATGGCAAGGTACAATTGAATGAGTCCGTTAAGGTAATAGTCAGTACTTGGCGTGGATTCCAGGCTCTTCAAATAAAGGTTGAACATAATTTGACTTAGGGCTGAGGTATTTGATTTAATCAGGCGCTCTGTAAAGTGAAGTTGGGAGAGCCTTTTCTTGTTTAGGGCATGTGCGTGGGTAGTAATTTGAACAATAAGCAGCAAGTTATCCTCTAAAACACCTTCCGATACCCGTTCAATGCTGTGAATCTCATAGGGATTCAGGAGAAAAAGTTGACCGGCTTCCAATATGTGAAAAGCTTGAGCTACTTGGATTTGTACTCTGCCTTTCACGACATAAATAATTTCAAGATCCGAGTGAAAATGATGAGAACGGTACCCGATGCTCACCAAAAAAAGCTTAAAGGGGAGTCCTTTACGATGTTCTACATATTCAAATTCCAACAAAAACCCCTCCTTTCAAGGAATAGTTCCACTACGCTTTAATCGCCCACCTGAGTTTTGCTGAACGTGCGCGGCTATTGGTAAAGCACTCTTCAGCTGAAGGGCGAATAGGGTCTGGGGCTATTTCACTGTAAATACCTTCACGCAAAAAATGTTTGAAAGATTTTTTGACACGGCGATCTTCCCCTGAATGGAAGGAGAGTATAGCCACACGTCCACCAGGCGCTAGAACGTCAGGGAGTTTATCCAAAAACGCGTCAAGCACTTCAAACTCGTTGTTGACATCAATTCTGAGAGCCTGAAAACTCCGTTGACAAGACTTTTTAATATCGTCATCAGTGATTCGGGGAATACCTTTTAGGGTGTCTTTGATAATATCTCGGAGCTTTGTGGTCGTCGATATGGAAACGCCTTTTTTGATATTTGAGACAATGCTACTTGCAATTACAGAAGCGTAGGGTTCATCGGCATTTTCAATCAACATACCTTCTAATGCGTCAAAAGTTATCTTTTGAAGACGATTAGCTGCAGAAATTCCTAATTTTGGATTGAGACGCAAATCTAAGGGACCATCTGCTTTAAAGGTAAATCCTCTTTCGGGATTGTCAATTTGCATAGAGGAGACGCCTAAATCCGCCAATACAAAATTAAAAAGGCCAGATTCAGGGACCAGTTGATCAATTTCAGAAAAATTCATTTGTTTAATCTTCATAATGTTGGCCCCATAGCCCAGACGTTCTAGGCGCTCTCTGGTTTGTGGCAGCTCAATAGGGTCTACATCTGTGGCATACAAGCACCCTTTCGACTCTAAGTGCTTAAGCATTTCCAGCGAATGTCCACCATAGCCTAAAGTTGCATCGAGGCCCGTTTGGCCAGGTTCGATTTGAAGGAATTCCAGTATTTCTTTGACGAAAATAGGAATGTGCATGCCGGCAGGTGTGCTGCCCTTCTGAATAACTTTTGCAATTGCATCTGCGTATTGATCGGGTTTTAATTCTTTGTATTTTTCTTTAAAAGTCTTTGGATGCGTGCCCTTATAGCGCACACGTCTTTGATGCTTGGGTTCTTTATCGTCTGTCGGTTGATCAGGACACATTGGCTTTCCTCGTTTCGTTAAATTTAAAGAGTCTCTTTCCATACATTTGACGCATCAAAAATTTGATTGACACAATCGAGATAGGCGCTTATAGAATGGCACTTGCGAATTTTTTTGATGAATTTTCCGTCGGAGTCGAGATGGACGGCGGTGTAGGTCCAAAATTCCTTCATTTTATCAAAGAGATGTTTCTCGCCAGAAAGAATACTTTTGTAATGGTTATAGGCGGCATCATGAAATTCTTTGATCAAAGTGATTTTTTGTGCAGTAGGGATAGCCTTGTTGTTTTTAAGCAAAGCGGGTAGAAAAGGGTCTCTCAGCGCGCCTCTGCCCAGCATAAACCTTGTAATATCCGGAAAACGTGCACTTATTTTAGTGAAGTCTTCTGCGGTGAAAATATCCCCATTGTAAGTGACCTCATGCTTGCACGCTTTGTAAAGGACTTCAAAACTATCTAAATCGACGGATCCAGTATACATTTGCTTTCCTGTGCGCCCGTGAATAATAACACCTTTTAAAGGGTAGTCGTTGAGGACATCCATAACTTTGATCCCCTCTTCGAGAGAATGGAGTCCAAGGCGCATTTTCACCGTCAAATCAGAGGTGCTTCCCTTGCAAGCTTCATCGAGAAAATTTTTGATCAAATCGGGGTAGGGTAGAAGACCTGATCCTTTTTTCTTGTTGGTGACCATGGGAAAGGGGCAGCCGATATTCCAGTTGACTTCAGAGTAACCCATATCTTTGATGGCGTTTGCAAAATGTCTAAAATGAACGCCATTATTGCCAAGAAGTTGGGGAATGACTTTCAGTGTGGGCGTATTGTGTTGAGGCAAGAGATCTTTGAAAAGCTTAGGATTGGGATTTTTATGCTCATTGGTGTCAATAAAGGGTGCGTAGTAGTCGTCGATACCTCCAAATATATGCGCAAAAGAATTTCTGTAATAGGCTAAGGTTAGGCCTTGTATCGGTGCTAAAGATAGTTTCATAGAGACTCCATTTCGTTGATTAACCACGTGTCTATTCTAACATATGCAACATTAGGGTGTCAAAAAGACTCAGTTGGTCTTATTTTAAACGCACTTATTCTTTAAAGTGCCATCAACGCAAAAGGCTACTGCAGAGTGATTCAATCATTTGCAGTAGCCTTTTTATTTTCTCAGACGCCTTATACAGCGTCATATTCTTTTTCCTCCCAGAATAAATCATTGAGTGTTTTTCCAAGTGAGTGGCAAATGGCTGTGCATAACTCGATGGAGGGGTTAAAATTACCCGATTCAATCATCCTAATAGTCTATCTTGCATAAAAAGTTGAATTTCGAAGCATATATAGTGATTTTTTAGAAAAACAGAATAAAAGATCTATTTAACCACTAAGCACACTAAGCACACAAAGAAAGAATTTTCAAATAAACGATATTGAATTTGCTTCCTTTCTTCGTGAACTTTGCGGCCGTTGTGGTGAAAATAGGTTTTGATTATTGTGTCGAAAGTAATTTTCTGAAATATTCATACGGCATAGAGTGGCAGTTGAACCATCCGGAACTCTATGCCGTATGAATAAGATCAACTAAGGGCTTTTGACACCCTAATCTAGATATTGATTTTTATTTAATCAAAAGTTTGCATTCTGCCGGTAGTTCATTTTAAAGAATTGCAATTGAGCTAACAAAAAAATGCACGAAAAATCATTTTCGGACACTCTAACCCTACAAGCTACCTCCTAAATACAGAGGTAGCTTGTTTTCATTTTGTGAGCGCCTTAAACGGTTTAGAAAATCATTTGTTTGACAACTATTGATTCTAGACGCTGGATGCCCTTAATTCATGCGATTTATGCTTTCGCTTTTTTTATCAATCGAGTTGCTCATTTTTCAAGAAAGACCATTATCGTCACCTTGATTGGCCTTTTTAATCAGCTTTACCAAATATTTTGACCGAATTTGTTCGTTTGCCAGTAGCTGTTTGGCAGGTGGAAGTTTCAAAAGAGTATTTAGGATAGAACCGAGAATTCTATGGGATGCCAAACCGTCATTGTCAAAGATTAAATTGGCGAGCATGCCTTTGTCGATGGCCATAAGCACAACGCGGTGTGCAGTGTTTTCTGGGGTAATAATTCGGCTACCCTTTTTCTCCATTTTGAGTGCTTCAAAGTGGCAGTTTCTGACGCAAATGCCACACCCGAGACACATTTCTTCAATGAGTTTCAAATGGCCATTTTCCTTACCGCCTTCCAATACTAAGGCATCAACTGGACAGACTGAAACACATTTGCCGCAGGTCGTGCAAGCTGATTGCATTACAACGGGCATATATGCAGTCGTAGCTATTGTTTGAGATGTTCCAAATTTTTTGGCTGCGAGAAGCGCTTCACAACAACACCCGCAGCAGTTGCAAATAAATGCCACTTCATTTTGGACATTTTCACCAATTTGAACAAGGTTGTTTTCGTAAGCCACCGCCAATAAAGCGAGG
>JBBRGL010000067.1:0-10536 GCA_038240675.1 Peptostreptococcales bacterium | reverse complement strand
AGTGTTGATCATGACCAAGATAATTGGCCGATCTCCAGATATACCGTAAGGCCAAAGCGAAGACTGTCCCTTTTGGTTCATCCGGATGAGGCTCACATGTTTGCGTCTCAAAGGGCTGATAAATAGGATGTCTGAAATCATGTTTTGATAAAGTTCCATATCCGCAGCCTTGATGTTCAGATACCGCGTTTCCACCTGGCTACGGCTCATGGCAAGCCAAAATGCAGCATAGCAAGTTTCGAGGCTTGAATATTTTTCCAAAAGTTCGTGCAGTGCTTCTTCGCTTTCTGCGATCATTGTGACATAAGATATTCGAGTCGATTGACCTGCTTCTAGAACAACGCGAATCCGCATGCTCAAAATAGGGTCAAGCACAGTCCCCACCGTATTGGACAAAGGCCTTTCTTTCTCAACCATTACTGGGTTTTTGACTGTTCTGCCTCTTCCGATGAACTGCATTCTATCGGTTTCGTACTGAATATCACCCACGCGATCACATTCCATCACCGGCAAGAGCGCAATCCACATACCCGTTTCAGACGTACTTCTAGGACGCCTATTTGCGATAAGCGCTTGATACTCTCCACTAAACTTCGTCTCCACAAAGAGATTGCTAAAGGCCGGATGGGCAAGATCTGTATTTTGAGGCGCTAGCACGACTTCACAATAACTGGTAATATCCAAAGTGCATGAGGATTCACCGTTGTTTTTCAGTTTGACCCTTCTGATTTCTGCATTGTCTCCCGATGTGACTATGATTTCCGTAATGGTTTCAATCGACTCATCTGTTCGCTTATAATAGGCTTTGTCTGCTGTAAATACAGCTTCATAATTAAGAGGTTCAACATCTAGTGGCGCATAAGTAGCCGACCAATTTTGATTGGTTTCTTTGTTATTGATATAAAAGAACATTCCATAAGTGTCTAAAATAGAATCTTCACGCCATCTTGTGACTGCAACAGCCTTATTTCGACTGTAGCCAGTACCTTTGTCCGTCATCATGACAGAATAATTGCCATTTGACAGAACATGTGCCTTAGGAAGAGGTGCATGAATCTCTGTAAACCTTCTGTAGGAGCCTTTGTCTCTAATGGCGTTCCCTTTAAAAGGAATGATTTTCTCTTTGTTCTCTTTTGTGAAGACCACGTTCTGCGGCACTTTTTCTTGAAGCAATAAATTGGCAGCCTTGACAAAGGGATTGGCTGAGAAGCGTTCCTGCAGAATATTTTGATTCAAACAATTGCTGAGAGCAAGGAGACTCATCCCCTGATGATGTGCCATATAACTTTTGATGATCACTCTCTTTTCACCGAATTCCAGACGCTCCGGTGTATAATCTGCCGCTTCGTAGTATCCGTAATGACCCTCTAGTCCTTCCTTCTTCATATACAAAATGTTTTTATAAGCTTCAAAGGGACTTACCAAGAGGGCTAAAAATGTCGCATAAGGTGCACACACTGCATCTTCAATAAGGCCTCTTTTGAGACCTAACCACGGTATCCCAATGGCTTTATACTGATAATCCAAATGAATATCCAAAGAATTAAACCCTGATTCGGAGGAGCCCCACGGCATGCCTCTTTGTTTGCCGTATTTTTTCTGACTCTTGATGACAAATGAATAAGTTTCATCCAGTAAAGTGTTTTTATGGCTCTTCATGAGGAGCAAGGGCATGAGGTATTCAAACATTGTACCGCTCCAGGAAATAAGCCCTTTATATTGATCCACCACCGTCAAAGAACGTCCCAACATAAACCAATGTTTTGAGGGCACTTCTCCTCTTGCAATCGCAATATAGCTTGTCTGTCTCGCCTCAGAAGCCAGTAAATCATAGTAGGAATTGGTCAAACGATTGTCTTCAATATTGTACCCAATGGAAAAAAGATGTCTTTTCTCATCATAGAGAACATTAAAACGCGTATTGTCTGCAAGACTCTCTATGCGCTCGATTAAGTGATCAGAGTGATTCACATATTCATGACTGTAATCGAGAGACGCCAAAGCAGCAACTCTCAGTGCATTTAACCAATTGCGTCCACTTTGATCTTCATCAGCCTTTAAAAAATCATCGTCTTTAAGCAATTGATTGATTTGCGCAAGAAGCTCTGTACTCGACGTTTGCAAATCCCCGACATTGACATTTTGATTGAGGAATGGCGCCAATCGGTTAAAAGCAATGTGTTCTGGCATGTGATCCAACAACTCTAAATAGGGCATAAAGGCACTTAATTCTTTATGAAATGCCTTAATCATGCGTTCAAGTTTATATTTCCATGGCTTTTTCATAATTTCTTCACTTATAGGATTGAGTGTGAAGGCTGTTAGGGTCTTGTGCCACACCAAAGGCTCCATTGACCCTGTATTCAAAAGCGCTTCAAAAGGATAAAACGCCTCCGGCATGGTTTCTGCATTGTGCATGCCACATAAGAGCGTGTCTTTAATCCCACTCATAAATACTGGGTCTAAAACAGGGCGTGAATGATACTCTTTCAAACCTTGCACTAAAGTCATTAAGTAGCATACAAAATTGCCACTGTCTACAGTGGATACATAGCGCGGATAAAGGGGTTTGAGGGACCTAGTGTCATACCAATTGTAGAGATGACCATTCCACATGTCCAGTTTATCGATGGTTGTCATGGTGCGGTCAAGACCTTCAAACATCTCCGCATTGCTCAAATATCCAAAGTCTCTCGCCGTTAAGGTCGCCAGTAATCCGAGACCAATATTGGTGGGCGAAGTTCTAAAGGCAATCCCCCTGTTGGGCTCTTCCTGAAAATTGTCAGGTGCTAAATAATTGTTTTTAGCGTTTGCGAACTCTTCAAAATATCGATAAGTTCTGCGTGCAATCTTTCTAAGTTCATCTTGTTCATCCTTTTGGAGGATTTCAACCTTCACATCTTGGGGTTTGCTGATCAAATAAGCAACGAAGGGCGAAACAATCCAGACGCACAAAAGCAAAATGCTCAGGTAAAAACTTTCAGGTTTAAAATAATACGAGAACACAGCAATAGGAACGCCTGCTAGAGACCCTAAACCCATTGTCTTGACATAGCTTCCCAGTGTGTTGCTTTGAGCTTTTTCGGCGTCATCAGACGTAATCCATTCAAGCATATTCTTTTTTGTGATTAAAACGCGGACGAGGGTTACAGACACTGCATGCAAAATCATAGCTGCTTGGTAAGGCAGAAAAATGATTGTGAGAAACAATTGGAAAAGCGAAGCTTTAAGACCAAAAAATCCAGCCATATGGCGCTTGACCCTACAGTATTTCGGAACCGTTGTCAATTTTCCAATCAAATGGATGACAAAAGAGTAACTGAGCACCACCATACCAACTCCAACCCATACAGAGGCATTCCCTGGCAAAATGCTGAACCCCATAAAAAAGAGGAGCATCAGAGAAGGGGCCACAAGGCTTCGCCTTAAATTGTCTACAATTTTCCAAATCGAAATAATAGATAAAGGATTTTTGATGTGTTCCTTGTTCTTATTGACTATTCTTCTACTGAGCCACGGAATCAACTGCCAATCGCCTCTAATCCAGCGGTGTAGCCTGAGCATATAGGAATTGTATTTCGTCGGATAAGAATCCACAAGCTCTAGGTCGGACACAAGGGCTGCTCTCACATAAGATCCTTCTAGCAAATCATGGCTAAGGACTGCATTCTCAGGGACAGCATCTTTTAACACCCTGTGAAATACTTCGAGATCATAAATGCCTTTGCCTGTAAAAATCCCTTCACCGAACAAATCCTGATACACATCTGAAATGGCGCTGGCATAGGGATCTATACCCTCTTGACCTGTGAATATCCGGGAAAAAATAGATTTGTTTGAGCTTTCGATATCAAAGGAAATCCTCGGTTGCATCAATCCGTGGCCTTCCACCACAATGCCCTTTTGAGGACAGATAATAGGCAAATTAAGCGGATGCGCCATTGTCCCAATCATTTTTTTAGCCATACCAAGAGGCAGAACAGTGTCTGCATCAAGGGTGATGATGTATTTGATTTTCCCTTTTGGCATGATGTTTTCTGAATAGTGCCGAAAACTCGTCCTTTCAGATCCTAGAAGCAATTGATTGAACTCCATCAAAGCGCCCCTTTTGCGCTCCCATCCAGTCCAATTGTTATCTGTTTCATTAAATTGGCTAAGTCGGTGATAAAAATAGAATATATCTTCGCCATCTTTGGCATAACGTTGATTGAGCGCAATGATTCCAGACTCTGCACGTCTAAGAATAGGCCGATCAGCTGATGTATTGGGCCCTTCAGAATCTTGAAAAGCGCCAATAAGGGCAAAATACAAATTGTTGACGCTGTTGGTCAAATAATGATTCTCAATATTGCTGAGCAGTTCTTCCACCCGTCCAACATCACCAAGCAAAGCCGGAACCACTACCATAGTCCGCTGCGCGTCCGCTATGCCCTCTTTTAATGCCATTCGTGGGAAAAAAGCGGGTTTCTTGAGTTTTCCCACGAGAGAATTGACAATAGAAATTGCCAAATCAGAGGCAGGAATAAGCATCACAATTAAAGAAAGGATAACACCAAAAGTCAACGGTGATTTTGAGTGCACCGCCGCATATGCAAAAGTTACAAGCAAAATAGCACAGGTGAGAAGTCCAATTGAACCCATATAAAGACCTACAGGTCTTTTTGTGAGCCAGAGCAAAATTTGACTCTGGTATTTTATTTTTCCCTTTTGCTTTTGCTCAAGCTCTTTTACACCTTTATCCGCTAAATAATAGCCTACATGCTCCTTTCTAATATGATCATTTGTGCGGTCAGCGACGTCTTTATACTCTGAAACTGCCCTTTCAGCAAGACCAATGGCCTCCCTTGCAATGTGAAGCTCAGATACGCCGTAAAGTTTTGACAGCTTTTCTATTTGTCTTAAATAGTAGCCACGGGACTCCATATCCATTTGCCCGTAAACACCCTTTGGATCTCTTTCAAGAATTCTTTCAACAAAGCTCACCGCTTGAAATAGATTCATCCAATCCAGGCCAGCCACATATTTAAGGCTCATAACGCAATTGCCCATGGAGACTGTGCTTATGGCTTGTGCATTGTGTTCCTTTTGTGCCAGAAGTTCTGCAGTCGTGTTGTATTTGTCCAGGTGCTCATCAATATATTGAAGTACATTTGAATAACTTTTACCGGATCTTCTCAGTCTCAAAAATAAATGCTCGACGAAAGAGGAGTTGTCCTCATTGATCAAGTCAAGAGAGCTTTTGAAGAGTTTTTCAATTTTTATGGCGTCGACATTGTCTTCCTCTACCCACTTGTCCACTACTTCATCAGCCATGTTCCACTTGTATTGAATATCTTTGATTTTTTCACAGGTGATTCTCATGTTTTCGATGAGTGCCATACGTAGCATCATGGGAAGAATGCGAATTTCCCGGTCAAACAAAACGCTATGGGTTTGATACGCTTCTAAGTAACGCCTCAGTGAGTGTTCCTCAAGTTGACCATCAACCAGTGCAATAAACTCTGTTGCAATAGCAAACACGCGCGTGTAACCCTTGAGAGGCCCTTTTTTCAAAACAGGCAATAAGTCATACTCTTTTTTAGAAAAATCATGCCGCGTCCCTTTGACTTGTTCCTCAATCACATAAAAATTATCCATTAGCCATTCAGCTGCGGGAGGCACTGCCCGCTTTTGATTCATGTCGTCATTCAAGCTCTTGTAAAGCGCCAAAATGAAAGCATAGTTATCATTCATGCGCCTTACAGGGCCATTGAGTGCGTACCCCTTAGCTGTTACTGCATGGTCTATGGCCATTCTTTTGGCATGTGTCTCGAGCTCTTCAACTGTTAATGAAGCATTTCTCACGTTAATATTTTTATTGCGCCTGTACTGGAATAACACCCACAAGATTGTGAGAAGTAATAATAATACAAGACCACTTTCGATAACAATCGCAAATTTCATTTGATGCCTCCGCTTTTTTTGACCTTCATTATTAAATTTGAAAACAGTGAAAGTCCTCAAGTTTCACTTCTATATGGAAATAGCTACCCAATCGATAGCTAACCAATCAAAATTTTGACTGAATAAAGATACACATCGTTTTTGAGCCAATAAAAAAAAGCCCTCTTCAAAAAGTGACTTTTCCTAAATGTATTTGTTTTTGTGCACCCGTCACCAGTGTGCGTCAATCACATTATACCACATTCATCCAACAAGGTCAATTTTTCGCACTGAAGGGCCTTCCGAAATCGAAATATAGTATAAATAAACATATAAAACTGGATGAGTATATGATTAGGGCATCAAAAGCCCTTAGTCGATCATATTCTACTACATATAGTTCGGAATTGTCCAAACAGAACTATATGTACTATGAATAATCGAGAACCATACTTTTGACACCCTGATCGTATATAATATGCAAGAACTTCACCCTATTTGAATTTTTCAAAAGCCCGCTTAAGCATTACATAGGCTTGTTCTCTAGTGGTGTTGTTCAGTGGTGCTATTTGGGTTGTGCTAAGGCCGTTGATAATTTGATTGGAATAGCAAAATTTCACAGCATCTTTGGCCCACGAACCAATGCTTGAATCATCTTCAAAATCCCACTGCTTTTGATCCGGCATCACCAATTCTGTGTTGACGGCTTTTAGACATCTAAGAATCATCACACACATATCTTGACGGCTTATGGTGGCATTTGGACTAAATGTAGTGGCTGATGTTCCATTGACTATACCCAATTCATAAGCTTTCAATACTTGAGGATTTGTCGTGTCGCCGAATGGACTTTGACTCGATTCTCCTAATTTACCGGACAATTTTTCATAAAGCGTCACTGCAACGGCACAAAAATCTTCGCGGGTTATTTTATTCTTTAAATTGACCAAATCATCCTGTTTTACAAGACCATAACCAAAGGCTAATTGAAGATCTTCATAAAACCATTTGCTGGCTGTGCTATCTAGAACAGCCAGCAAAGGATGTGCGTTGGAGTCTGGTACAACTACTTTCACAAAATTGGAAGCCGCAGAATTACTTCTGGGTGCGAGGCAGTTACAAAGTAAGTACAAGTGCCTGGTTCATGCATCACGCGATCCACCCAAGACGTTGTATTGGGTGGTAAGAATTCCAACTCAGAACTTTTGCCATTGGATGATATCTAAACGACATAATGTATTTCGTCTTCAGCATTGTCTTGCCATTCAATCGTAATGAAGCCATTTACCTTATTTGTAACTTTGAGGTTAGTAGGCGCTTGTACCACCGTTGTACCATAGTGCCATCTATATCAAATTTCACTGACACTGAAGGTGAATAATAAGAATCATTATACATATAAGGAGATAGAGCACGTACAGAATAAGTGTATGTCTGCCATTTGTATGGGGGACATCGTCAATATAAGTTGTCACGTTAGGCCCAATTGCTTTTGTAGGACGCGTCGTCTGGTTATCTTCTTTTTGAACTTCAAAACCAACTTCGTCCGTTGAGTTGTCTACCCACGTTAAGGTGACAACCCCTTTTGCATCTTTAGTGGCTGTTAATCCCGTCGGCGTTTCAGACACCGGTTGTATAAACCTGATTTCAACCCATTCAGATGCCGTTTTAGCATCTTTAACACATAGTTTGATAATATTATTTTCTCTTTTGTCATAAAATGTATTATTTCAAACCCTAGAATTTGGATTGAGGGGAATAATGAATGGGGGAGTACCAGCACCCCTATCGTCACTTAGATTATAGGCTATTTCGATGGTCGCATTATCTTCCCATGTGAAGTCAATCGACCCATTTGCGAGAGGGGTTGCTTTAAGATTGGTCGGTAGTTCAGGTGCTTTATAACCTTCCTCTACAAAAGAAGTTGAACGGGAACCAAAAATAGTATTCGACAGAGGGGAGTCATTAAAACTATTGTTATTTGCCTTAATTCTAAAAAATAATTTTGATTTTCTTGAATTTGTATAGGTATGAGGAAAGTGGTCGGGTTCAGTGGGGCGAATAACACATATTTTTCGCTGCCAATAGTTGCTTTAATTGTATAAGAAGTCGCATTATTAACCGGTGACCAAGTTAATTCAACAAATCCTGTTGAGAGTAGATTTGCGCCTAGATTAGCCGGAGCCGGTAAATCCGCTGCAGCATAGGCAGGCAAAGCAACAAGCGGGAAAAACATCATGAGAACAATTGATACCAATAAGCTTATTTTCTTTCTAAAAAAACGTCTCATAACATAACCTCCTTCTAGTAGGTAAACATTCGAGTTCACTCTATGTACTCTGGTTAGATATCAAAAGCCGCCTACGGAACCTCTAAATAGTATGGATGCCTTGGTTTGTAAGGATCTAGTTCATGACTTTTGTTTGAGCTTAAAAGATTCCCTAATTCATTACACGCTTCTAATCCATTGGTTAGTAGTGCCTTTTGATGGGTATATTATAAAAAATAGAGTGTTATAGATTCACGCTCTTAGAGAAAGGATATCTTATGAACCCTACCAAAAAGACCGGTTTGCGCGGATGGCATTTTGATAATTCTTATGCACAGCTTCCGGCAAGGCTATTCACACACATTCAGCCGACTCCCGTTTTAAGCCCGAAGCTCATTTTGTTTAATCACGCTTTAGCAGATCAGTTGGGTCTTGATTCGGATGCGCTTGAAAGCTATGAAGGCATCTCCATTTTTTCAGGCAATGCGGTCCCTCAAGGTTCAAAGCCCATCGCTCAGGCTTATGCTGGCCATCAATTTGGACATTTTACAAATCTGGGAGATGGCCGTGCTGTTCTCCTTGGCGAACAGATTACACCCGCTGGTGAGCGCTTCGATATTCAGCTTAAAGGATCTGGCCCTACGTCCTATTCCCGCAGTGGTGATGGGCGTGCTGCACTTGGCCCCATGCTTCGTGAGTATATGATTTCAGAAGCCATGCATGCTCTGAGGATCCCCACAACAAGGAGTCTTGCCATAACCACTAGCGGCGAAAGGGTTAATCGTGAAAAAGCCTTTGCCGGAGCAGTCCTCACCCGCGTCGCTCAAAGTCACATTCGTGTAGGCACGTTTGAGTACGCTGCTGCAAACCGAAACTTATCATTACTCAAGTCTCTAACAGATTATACGATTGAGAGGCATTACAATGATTTAGGGTCGCCTCCCCCTCACTCAAAAGCAGCACAAGAAGAAAGTATTTATGTCGCCTTCCTCCATGCTGTCATCAAACGCCAGGCAGAGCTTATTGCAAAATGGCAGTTGACAGGTTTTATCCACGGCGTTATGAACACCGACAACATGGCCATAAGCGGCGAGACTATCGATTACGGCCCATGTGCTTTTATGGATCGTTACGACCCAAAGACAGTCTTTAGCTCTATTGATACCCGTGGTCGCTATGCTTACGGCAATCAGCCAAACATTGCGCAGTGGAATCTTGGCCGCTTCGCCGAGACCCTATTGCCTTTGCTCCATCAAGAATCCGAAAAAGCCATTCGATTGGCACAGGAAGCTGTTGACGGTTTCACACTGCACTATTACAAGCACTGGCTAGGGGGCATGCGGCAAAAGTTAGGCCTCCTGCATGCAGAGACGGAGGATGCCCCGCTGATCGAAGAACTGCTTCACCTTATGGAGCAGCATAAGCTTGACTTTACCCATACTTTTACCGCACTGACTTATGATGCAATTGAGGACATTCCAGCCAGTCAACTTCCCGAGTTTCAGACATGGCTGGGCACTTGGCAAGACAGACGAAATCGCGGCAAACTTCCTCAGGAATCCATGGCATCTTCAAATCCCGTCCGCATTCCCAGAAACCACCTTGTAGAAACCGCCCTCGCCGCAGCAGTCAACAATGAAGATCTCGCGCCCTTCAAAAGGCTCATGGCTGCACTTTCAAAACCTTATGACCGCGTGCCCGAATATGCCGAATACGAAGCGCCTCCAGAATCAACAAAACAGCAGTATCAAACGTTTTGCGGAACATGAAGAGTTGCCTTGGTTCTCCACAAGTGTAGATATCTCCTAAAAAGCAATCCATTCAGCCAAGATTCAAAAAAATAGTGTTTAGAGTGCCAAAAGCAACCAAAACCAAAACCAAAAAAATAACTAAAATCAGAGATTGCCGATACCGCCGAGGAAGATAAAGTGGAAGAAGTAAAAAGGACTACAAAAATATAAGGTGTTTTATTGATGATCATACCTTAGCAGAAAATGAAATGCATATTCAATTGATGAGAGGAAGGTTAATATGTTTAAAATTTGGTTGATCTATATTATTGGTGCATTACTTGCCAGCGGAGGATATCAAATTGCGGACAATCGTGTTCCTCTATCTGTGGTGCGTAATGCTCAAATTGAGGAGGCACCCCAGGTAGAAGAGCCGCTCAGCGAAGTCCAGCCTGAGTTTTCACTCTACGCAGAGCTTGTAGGACAAACCAAACCCGTCAGTCAGTTTATCGCTGAGGATGTTGACGGTGATGGCAAGAAAGAAACTATTATCGTCTTTGGGTCAGAAGATTCATCCGCCTATTGTTTTAGGGACGATAATAGTTTCTTTCTTGC
>JBBRGL010000066.1:0-10598 GCA_038240675.1 Peptostreptococcales bacterium | reverse complement strand
CTATAGGCCCAGGGATTTTTGATAGTTGCTTGTTCGCCTCAAGTTGAAAGGCATCACTCACAAAATAAAAGCCCGCCAAACTCGCGCCAGGTATTACAATCAAAATTATAAAGATCACCAATACCATCACAATCGGATTTGATTTTTTCGCTTTAGCCATAGACTCACCTTCTCTTTAAACTGCTGTTAAAGGTCACAATTTGGTCATTGAGTTTATCATCAGCAATTTGTTCTTCTTTTTTGAAAATAATCAGTTCTTTTTCTTTCAATTTCTCGAGTTTTTTCTTTTCCATTGTGGCTTTGAGGAGTTTTGAACGCACGACTTCAATTTCGGCATGTTTTTTTTGTATGAGGCCTTCTAATTTGATGATGGCTGTTTTAAGATGGCTTTTATTGCCTTCAAAACTCTGCAATTCAGCTGCATCAACACCTTCAATCATTCGACTATCCACATGGTGGTAGAATGCATGCTTGTCTTTAGTGGCATTTTTGAGGTGTATCTCGAGTGTCAACAATTGCTGAACACACCTTGCCAGTTCATCCTTCACGGATTTTTCCTGATCAATTCTTAATTTCATAACCTGTTCATAGCGAAATTCAAAACCACTCATGATTCATTACCTCTATGGTTAGAGCAACCCTTCTATTCTTTAACAATATCAGACAACTGATTGAGAATATCCCCATATTCGATTTTATCCCCAACATTTTGTTTTAAAAACGCTTTAAAGCTAGGTAGTTTTTTGATGGATAAATCAATAGACGGATTGGATCCTTGAACATAAGCGCCTATAGCAATGAGATCCTCAGATTCGTAATAGGTGGCTAATATTTCTTTAAATCGCCTCGACTCCACCATATGATCAGGTTCAACAACACTGGGCATAACGCGACTTAAACTTCCTAAGACATCAATGGCAGGATACTGTCCTTGGGTTGCAAGTCGTCTAGACAGGATAATGTGCCCATCCAAAATACCTCTCACTGTATCAGAAATAGGTTCATTCATATCATCACCATCGACAAGCACGGTATACAGTCCAGTGATTGAACCATGCTCAGAGTTTCCCGCCCTTTCGAGAAGTCTTGGAAGCATTGCAAATACAGAAGGAGTATAACCTCTTGTCACTGGAGGTTCTCCAACGGCGAGTCCGATTTCACGCTGCGCCAAAGAAAACCGTGTCAAGGAATCCATCATAAGAACAACGTTTTTGCCCATATCTCTAAAATACTCCGCTATGGAAGTTGCAAGCAATGCCCCTTTGACGCGAACAAGTGCGGGTTTGTCTGAAGTGGCGACGATGAGAACCGAGCGACTTAATCCTTCTTCGCCAAGATCGTTTTCAATGAATTCCCTGACTTCACGTCCACGCTCACCAATAAGTGCAATAACATTGACATCCGCCGTTGTGTTTCTGGCAATCATACCCATCAAAGTGCTTTTACCCACACCACTCCCTGCAAACACCCCTATTCTTTGTCCTTGACCACAGGTGAGTAGACCATCTATGGCTTTAATGCCTAAAGGCAGTGGCTTTTGTATCATTTTTCGTTTAAGAGGGTTCGGTGGATCGTTATTCACAGGGACTTTCTTGGTGAACTGAATGCTTCCAAGATCGTCTATGGGTTGTCCCATTCCGTCCAATACCCTGCCCATCATATCCATCCCCACTGAGACAGAAAGAGTCTCCCCTGTGGCGACAACTTTACTGCCAGGTCCAAGACCCTGCATGTCTCCCAGTGGCATCAGAAGGACTGTGTCCCCTTTAAAACCCACGACTTCAGCCACGACGGGCACATCTTGTTTCAAAGGGTAGATTAAGCATACTTCGCCCATTTGTACGGCAGGGCCTTCAGATTCGATTGTGAGCCCTATAAGTTTAGAAACCCTACCGCTGTAACGAATCGTATTCATTTGCGATAGAGCTTCTTTAAACCGGTTCAGCATCATATTCTGTTATCCTCTCCCTGAGCAGGGTTTCAAAGGAACGTTTAATCTGCTCAAACTGCGTCCAAACACCACTGTCTACACTTCCCGCCTGGGTATCCAAAATACAACTTCCTGGCTTGAGTGCTTTGTCTCGTTTGATAATAATATCTTCAACATTTTCAGTCAATACGAGGATTGCATTTTTAAAACCAAGAGCACTGTCAAAATCTTCTTCAGCCACTCGGAGTGTCAGGACGCCAGAATACAAACATTTTTCGATGCCGATTTTCACGAGATCATAGACCAACGCTTCATCTTCTTCAATGCGCTTTTGAAGTATTTTTTGTGCGACATCCAGTGCTATTTCAATCATTTCTTGTTCAGCTTCTTTAAAGACAAGGGTTCTCTTGTGCTGCGTTTCAGCACGAATGTCTAAAGCTTGCTTGATCATGTCTTCCGTTTCTTGTTTTGCATCCACATGGCCTTGCTGAAATCCTTGCTCGTATCCGTCATTGAGGGCTTGTTCCGATATTTGTTTTGCCTCATCATAGGCTTTAGAAATCATTGATTCAGAGTCAAGCTTAGCATTGGCAAGAATTTCGTCTGCAAACCTTTGAGCTTCATCAAGGGTGTGTGCCGCTTCTTTCTTTGCATGTTCTATTATTCTAAACCCATCATCCTCATCCGTTTCGAAAGATGCTTCAAAAGTCTCGCTTACATCATCATCGGATTCATTGATGCGCCGATGCTTGAAGGTGATATCCGTCGAGAGGACATACTTTTGATTTTCCAATGTGATTTGAGAGGCTCTAACAATTTTATACAATTAGGTCATCCCCTCCGCCTCTAGAAATAATAATTTCGCCTGCTTCTTCTAACTTACGAATGACATTGACAATTTTTTGTTGCGCTTCTTCAACATCTCTGAGTCGTACAGGGCCCATGAACTCCATATCCTCTTTGAGGGTTTCTGCCATACGTTTAGACATATTGGCAAAGATAATGCCTTTGACTTCTTCTGTCGAGCCTTTGAGGGCAACAGATAAATCAGAGTTCTCAATTTCACGAATAAAGCGCTGTATAGAGACGCTGTCGAGATTCATAATATCTTCAAAGACAAACATACGTTTGCGAATTTCTTCGGCAAGATCTGCTTCTTGTATCTCGAGGGTTTCCATGATGAATTTCTCCGTTCCACGGTCAACGGCGTTGAGAATATCGACAATTGCTTGGATGCCGCCAGCAATCGTGTAGTCTTGAGTCACCATAGAAGAAAGCTTACGTTCAAGGACGAGCTCAACTTCCTTAATGACTTCTGGAGAGGTGCTTTCCATAGTCGCAATACGCTGTGCAACATCCGCTTGCTTTTCTTGAGGCAGTGCTGACAAAATCTGTCCTGCTTGATTTGCACTGAGGTAGGACAAAATAAGTGCGAGTGTTTGAGGATGCTCATTTTGAATAAAGTTCAGCAACTGACTCGCATCGGCTTTTCTCACAAAATCAAAGGGTCTAACTTGTAGGCTAGCTGTCAGCTTATTGATAATTTCAAGGGCTTTCTGAGAGCCCATAGCTTTTTCAAGCACTTCTTTGGCATAACCGATACCGCCCTCAGAAATAAATTCTTGTGCCAAACAAATCTGATAAAACTCTTCAAGAATAGCATCTTTTTCATCTGGCGATACGCGTCTCATATTGGCAATTTCAAGCGTAAGCTCTTCAATTTCTTCATCAGGAAGATGATTGAAAATTTTGGCTGATTTGTCAGGACCTAAAGCAATCAACAATATGGCAGCTTTTTCTTTGCCGCTTAAGCCGGCCTTTTTAGCCATAGATCCCCCTTATTCTTCATTGAGCCATGATCTGAGAAGTTGTGCAACCGCTTCTGGTTTGGCGTCAATAAATTTTTCGATTTGGTATTTTGGACTTGATTTGTCTTGGAAATCGGTGTTGATTTCTTCGAAGGATTCCCTCTCAGCAATATCCGCTTGAGCAGCTTTGAGGTTGGTTTTTTTGTTCATTCTGAATATGATCAATGCAAATACCGCCGTCAAAACCATTACACCTAAAATCACAAACAACAACCAATAAGGAATACCCAGTATTCCTGACGTGACAGGCGTTACAGGCACCAAAGTTGATTTGTTAAAATCGAAGGCGCTCACCTGGATATACTTTGCATCACTGACGCCTGATGCTCCAGTCACTAAATTGATGATTTCGAGTTTGTGTTCATCCGTCAAAATACTGTCTACAAGTGCTACTTTGTTAATGATGACTGCAATAGAGAGATTTTTGATTTGTCCTTCTGCCTTTTCGATGACTGTTTTTGTTTGGTTAAGTTCATAATTGAGGGTCTTGCTTGCTTTTTTGTAATTAGAGTCCCCGGTACCTGTCTCCGCATAATTTGTGACATCCGTATTAGAATCCGTCCCTGGAGCGCCTCCTGTGGCAGAATTGGCCACGTTTTCACTGAGCTCAGTCATGCTTCGAATGAGACCATCACTAGCGCCTTCAATCGGTGGTGAAAATGCAATGTTTTCTTGGGATTGCTTGTCAAAATCCAAAGCGACATGGGTTTGTACACGGACGTTATCACTGCCATAGATAGTGGCTAAAAAGTCATTCAAGTTCTTATTCATGCGCTCTTCGACTTGGATTCTCACTTCTTCTTGTCTATTAGTCGCAAAAGCGCCAGGATCTTCATTAGAACGGTTTAGTTGTTTTCCTGACTGGTCAGTGATTGTGATTCGACCAGGTTCTAATCCTTGAACTGAATTGGACATGATCATAACGATGCCGTTGACCTGTTCGTCGTTTAGAACAACACCGTTTTTCAAAGCCAGTATAACCGAAGCCTTTGCCACATCGGTCTGGTCATTTAAAAAAGACGAAGCATCTGCGATATAGAGATTGATAATGGCGTCTTCAACGCCATTGAGTGTCTTGATGGCTCTTTCAAGAGAACTTTGTTGTGCTAACAAAAACATGCGGTTTTTTTCTTCACTCGTCATGGTGATGGACATTTTGGCGAGAACTTCATCCCATGTGAAGCCACCACTGTCAGTCACACCTGATACCGTCAAATCCATACGGGCTTTATCAATGCTTTTTTCATCAACCATGATAGTGGTGGACCCATTGTCCGCTTTCCACTTGATACCGAGTTCATCCAGTTTGGTCGATATCTCTCCAGCTTTTTGAATGGATATACCCCGTTCTAAAACCACATACTTGGTCTGTGAGTTGACAAAGAACAAGATGCCTATTGCGGTGATCAACACGAAAATAATCCCACCACCAATCAATTTCTGAGTTGTGCTGAGTTTAGCAAACAGTTCTGTGGCTTGTTTTCGTAAAGATTGAATGAGTTCGCCCATTTAACACCTCAAGGTTATAATTGAATGCGCATGAGTTCTTTATATGCATCAATGACTTTATTGTTGATTTGAATTGCAAAGTTAAGTGTTATTTCAGCCTTTTGAGCTGCAATCATGGCATCGTGAATATTCTCAATGTCGCCAGTAGCCATCATCAAGTCCATCTGACTTGATACTTTTTCTGCATTGCTCACCTGATCGATGGCATCCGACATGAATTGTTTGAAATTAAGGGCTTCAGTATTCTGAGCACCGTCACTTTTTTTGATGATACTGACATCTATTGGTTTAATGCCTTGAATGTTCATCTAAACCCTCTACTTTCCTATATCGAGTGCCTTAAGGACCATTGCTTTGCTGGCGTTCATGGCGGTGATATTTGCCTCGTAACCCCGAGTAGCAGAAATCATATTGATCATTTCTGTGACCACATCCACATTGGGCATATTGACAAAGCCTTCTTCATCCGCGTCAGGATGACCTGGATTGTATACACGCTTAAAAGCGGAAGGATCTTCTTCAATACTGGCGACTTCAACGCCGTTACCAGCAGTTAATTTGCCATGAGCTTGATTGAGTATCGTTTCAAATGTACTGCCTTGTTGCTCTTTGAAAATTGGCATCTGCCTTCTATAAGGTGTACCCGCAGCAGTCCGTGTAGTATTGACATTGGCGATGTTCTTAGAGATGATGTCCATCCTCAACCGCTCTGCCGTCATGCCAGAGGCGCTGACGTTGATTGATTTAAAAATACTCATGTCTTTTACCTGCCTTCCTTGACGACAAGTTTAATACGGCGGAATTGATTGTTGACTTGAGTGACAACTGAATTGTAATACAGCGAATTCTTTGTCATTTCAGCCATTTCAGTATCCATATCCACATTATTCTTATCTTTTCGAAAACTCGTCTGCGACATACGTGTTAAATCAGGTTCTAGATCATTTCCCATATTGCCACTTGTGGACAAATGCTTGCTATTGGTTCTGGTAAGACTGGTCTGATTTTGATCCAAATAATCCCTGAGCATATTCTCAAAGGAAACATCCTGTCTCTTATAGCCAGGCGTATTCACATTGGCCATATTGTTTGAAATAGCTTCATTGCGCATCCACGATCCATTAAGACCTATCTTTTGCATATCTATAGTTCTGAACAAAGTGTCTATTTTCGCCATATAATATCCTCCTCATTACTCTAATCGGCAGAGAAGCAAATTTGTTTAATGCGCCAAGTACCATCATCTAGGCACATTATACCACATCTATGAATTGTTTGTGAAGCTAGTCGCTATATATTGTGGTAAAACAGGTTATGTTTTTTTAAAAAACGCCTGATTTATACAGAACTAGCTGGATAAATTCAGGCGAATATTGAGTGTAGAAATTTCAAAAGTTGCTCCCTTATTTCTACCTCGATTTATTTTTTAAATTTTTTAAGTTCTTCAAGCAACTTATCGTTGAGGATTTTAATGTGGGTGCCTTTCATACCGAGCGAGCGCGAGTCGATGACGCCAGCACTTTCAAACTTCCGCAGCGCATTGACTATAACGGACCGCGTAATACCCACCCGATCTGCAATTTTACTGGCCACAAGAAGTCCTTCGTCACCACCCAATTCTTCGAAAATATGCTCGACTGCCTCAAGCTCTGAATAGGATAATGTGTTCAGCGCCATTTGTACGACTGCTTTTTTTCTTGCCTCTTCTTCAAAATGCTCACTGATTGAGCGAATAATCTCCATGCCGACAACTGTTGCCGCGTATTCTGCAAGCACCAAATCCTCATCCGTAAAAAGATTGTCATGCCGTGCGAGGACAAGTGTTCCCAACCGTTCTGCATTTCCATTGATAGGGACTATAGTCACGAATTTAGAATAACTCGAGTACTCATACTTGAATATTTGAAGAAGTTTATCCCCCGTTATATTTGGGACTGTTTCCATAACGCGCAGGAGTTGATCGTTGTATACTTCTGGAAAGGTTTCGTTCCCAGATGTCGCATCTATGACGACAGAGCTTTCGCTGACATTGATTAAACTTGACCCAAGCATCTTGCCTTTTTTGCTTGAAACATAGACATTTGCATCCAGTATTGACATGAGCAATTCGCACAGCTCATTGAAAGAAACTGGCTTATTGCCTGTGTTTTGAAGGACACGGTTGAGTTTTCTGGTACGTTCTAATAACAAACTAGCCATACTTATGCCTCCTTGGATATTTTGAATTTACATGCCTTATTGGCGCAAACCACCGCGTTTTCTTTTTTCGTAATGGATTCAACTAAGTGACTTCCACATTCAGGACACATTTCGCCAGTTGGTTTTTTCCAACTGATAAAATCACAATTTGGAAACTGATCACATCCATAAAAGGCTTTGAGCTTCTTAGTCTTTCGCTCGACGACTTGACCTTCTTCACATTTAGGACAATGGACACCTATTTTCAAAAGAATGGGTTTTGTATGGGTACAGGTTGGATAATTTGAACACGCAAGAAATTTACCAAACTTGCCTTGCCGGATCATCATCATGGATTCACATTTTTCGCAAGGAATATCTGTGGGTTCGCTTAAATCAATTTTTTCGATATCCTGCTCAGCTATTTTTAAATGGGCGTCAAAATCCTGATAAAAATCACGAATGATACTCTTCCAAGGCACATCCCCTGCTTCAACGCCATCGAGAGAACGTTCAAACATTGCTGTGAACTCTATTTCAGTAATGACCGGAAAATATTTCTCCATAATTTCAGTGATAATGTAGCCAAGTTCAGTGGGCTTGATGGATTTCTTGTCCCTAATGACATATGCCCTGCTCATAATCGTCGATATGGTTGGCGCATAGGTACTTGGTCTTCCTATTCCGTTTTCTTCCATTTCTTTGACCAATGTAGCTTCTGTATAACGCGCTGGCGGTTGAGTGAAGTGTTGCTCTTCTTTGAATTCCACTAGTTTAAGGGTATCGCCTATTTGTAGAACAGGTAAAAATTTATCTTTACTGGTGGAGTAACTGTACACTTCAAGAAAACCTTTGAAAATAAGGGTTTGGCCTGTCGCTTTAAAGGTATAACCCTTTTGCTCAATGCGCAGTTGCTGTGTTTCATACTGTGCATCCATCATGCCACTTGCGACAAACCGCTCCCATATAAGCTTGTAAAGCTGATACTGGTCCTTAGTCAATACAGACTGTAGGGAAATTGGTGTTCGCATTGTGGCTGTCGGTCGAACGGCTTCATGGGCATCTTGAGCATTAGCCTGCTGTTTACTCGGTTTTTTTCGTTCTCCAACCATTGCAAAACGCTCACCATACTTCTCGAGAATAAATTGATTGAGCTCATCTTTTGCTTCATCTGAAATCCGAATAGAGTCCGTTCTCATATAAGTAATCAGTCCCACTGACCCTTCAGGCAGGGTTATCCCTTCGTAAAGCTGTTGCGCGAGCATCATTGTCTTTTTTGTCTGAAATCCAAACTGATTGGCTGCTTCTTGTTGAAGGGTACTGGTCGTAAAAGGGGGATAAGGTGATCTACTTTTCGGTTTAGTCAAGGCTTCTTGAACGGTAAATGTCTTGTCCGTAAGGCTTTTTAAAACTACCCTCACAGACGCTTCATCGTTCAATTCTCTTTTTTCTTCTCCAAAGCCAAAATAGCTCGCTGTAATGCTTGACTTGTCTTTTGTCATGACCTCAGCATCCAGAGTCCAATACTCTTTAGGATCAAAAGCGTCAATTTCTCTCTCTTTGTCAACGATCATTTTAGTCGCTACGGACTGAACGCGGCCTGCACTAAGGCCTTTTCGAAGTTTCCTCCAGAGGAGAGGACTAATACTGTATCCCACTAAACGGTCGAGAACGCGGCGCGCTTGTTGGGCATCGACAAGTTCTTGATCGATAATTCGAGCATTTTGAATGGATGCTTTGACTGTCTCTTTTGTTATAGCATTAAAACTAATGCGGCACTTCTTCTCACTGTCAATATTGAGAAGCGTCTTTAAATGCCAAGCTATAGCTTCACCTTCGCGATCAGGGTCGGTCGCGAGGAAAATGTTTTGGCTTTTTTTTGCAGCATCTTTGAGCTCTTTGATCACATCGCCTTTACCGCGAATAGAAATGTATTTAGGTTCAAAGTCATTCTCTATATCAATACCCATGGTGCTTTTAGGGAGGTCTCTTATATGCCCCACTGACGCCTTCACAGTATAGTCCTTGCCTAAGAACTTACCAATGGTTTTTGCCTTTGCGGGCGATTCTACGATTACTAAGTTTTTTGCCATTGTACGCCTCCATATTACCAATTGTATTATAACAGAAAGTTTCAGAGTTACCTATAAAATTATCAGAAATTTCAAAAAAGTTCGAATTCAACAACAAGTGCATCCAGTTAATAACTGTAGCAGATGGTTCTATAATTTTCAATTAAAATTTAGAAATATTGACTAATCGTCACGTTATACTGCCGAAAGTATGGGTATTTAAGAATAAGGAGGTGTGCCTATGCGTATTTATACCAAGACCGGAGATAAGGGTCAAACAAGTCTTTATGATCAGCACCGCATCCAAAAGGATGACATTCGCGTGGAGAGTTACGGCACTGTAGACGAACTCATATCATCCTTGGGGTTTGCAAAAAACTTTGTCAATGACACGGCTATTTTCAAGCTTATCGAAAAAATACAACGTGAGCTGTTTAATGTGGCAGGTGAATTGGCTACATTAGAGGGTCAAACCTTTCCAGACCGCATTGATGCTTCTCACGTAAAGTACCTTGAAAACCAGATAGATCTGTTGCTTGACACCATGGGACATGATGAAGATTTTCATTTTATTCTGCCGGGTTCCAACAAAGAAAGTGCTGCACTTCATGTAAGCCGTACAATTTGCAGACGCGCAGAAAGAAGGATCATCACCCTGTCACAGACTGCGGATATTAGTCCCACCTTAATGCAGTACGTCAATCGTCTTTCAGATACCCTTTATACCATGGCACGATTTTTAGAAGACCAGCTGACTTTTATCAACTTCAAAAAATAAAGTAAGAACAAAGGTGCAGATTCGTATTCATAGTCTGCACCTTTGTTCTTATCCTGTAATCATGTAGAGGTTTCCTGCCCGCTGTTCTATGGCTTTCATCATCTCGAGTTGAAAGAGTTCTAGCATCAGTTCTCCCATATCCATTTGAGTACTTTCAAAGAGCGCATCGAAACTGATGGCACCTTGATTCTTTATGGTGTTAAAAAGCTTCTCTTGACTGTCCGTAAAATTATAACTGCGAATGAGGGGTTCGATGTTGAGCC
>JBBRGL010000065.1:0-10616 GCA_038240675.1 Peptostreptococcales bacterium | reverse complement strand
GGTCTCGACCCCAAAACAATCACTCCCATACAACCGTCCCACGCGAAGCGCCGAACAACCCTTTCGATTCACTCTGCCATTCTAAAGATACAGTGTTTCAGGACATTTCCATTTCACATCAATGGACAGGTTGTCCGAAAAAAAAGACCTTAGCAAACAGAATATTATCTGATTGCTAAGGTCTTTAATACCTTTAGCTACATCTCTTGACTTTGTAAGATCAAAACGATTGACTGCGCGTCTGTTTTCATATACGTCCTTGAGTGATTTTAACTCAAATGCGTTTTTATAGCACTTCTCCTGCTACAACCTTTTGCAAATAGGCCAAGAATTCATCTCTCAATTCCGGACGTCTCAGAGCCGTTTCAACAGTTGCCTCCAAAAATCCTTGTTTATTGCCTACATCATAGCGCTTGCCTTCAAAACAATACGCATACATGGCCTCTTGCTTTGCAAGTGTTTTCAAAGCATCCGTAAGTTGAATTTCGCCGCCTTTGCCAGGAGGCGTGTTGTCCAGAATATCAAAAATACTTGAATTGATAATATAGCGTCCTAATATAGCCACCTGCGACGGTGCTTCTTCAATAGCGGGTTTTTCCACAAGTCCATCTACCGTATACAGGCCCTTCGATATTTCATGTCCATCCACGATCCCGTACTTGTCTACTTCGGTTATTGGCACTTCTTGCACACCCAAAACGGATGTTCCAAAGGTATCATAGACATTCATCAACTGTTTTAGACAAGGCGTTTCAGGATTGTACACCACATCATCGCCGAGCAAAACTGCAAAAGGCTCGTTACCCACAAAAGTTTTGGCACAAGAAATTGCATGGCCTAGTCCTTTAGGTTCTTTTTGACGAATATAGTGAATATTGACTATGTTGGACACGCTGCGCACAAGTTCGAGTAACTCTGTGTTATGTTTTCTCTCAAGTTCAACCTCAAGCTCAATCGAACGGTCAAAATGATCCTCAATAGCTCTTTTGCTCTTGCCAGTGATGATCATAATCTCTTCAATCCCAGAAGCAATGGCTTCTTCGACAATATATTGAATCGTAGGCTTGTCAACTATGGGGAGCATCTCCTTAGGCATAGCCTTTGTAGCCGGTAAAAACCGCGTCCCAAGACCCGCCGCTGGTATAACTGCTTTTCTAACTTTCATGAAATAAACTCCTTTCAGTATGTTACAGATTGATTTGCTACTGTCTCCATATATTAGTATTTTACCACAGACTTCAATAAATTGACAGATATATTCGTTTCCTCCTCTTGGGATTTCTGTATATGTTTATCCCTGAGCTAAAAGATATTTCTCTCAAACCTATTGAAACATGCCTCAAATAATGACATAATTCTCGCGAGTAGGAAAACGATTTACACACAACCCTCAGGAGGAAATTCCCCATGAACTTAGGTATTATAGGCGGCGGCAAAGGTGGTAATGCTATTTTAGAGACCATGACAGGCATCGACGATATTCGGGTGACCTTTATTATGGATTCCAATCCTCATGCACCAGGCATGGTCGCAGCGAAACTCAAAAATATCCGCACCCTGAGTTCAATGGATCAAATTCAAACCAGTGAGCTGGATATGATTGTTGAAGTGACTGGGCACGATCAAGTCGCTGAAGAATTAAGAAGCCGTTTTGGATCTCAGGTCCGCATTGTTGACTCCAGTAGCGCAAAACTTTTGATTGCGCTGGCAGGCAAGCTTCAGGGTTCCCATGATGGCATCATCCAGACTTCAGCCTCTGTCAAGCAACACATCACCATCATTGACAACTCCACAGCTGACATTCATGAGTCAAGTCAACTGCTTCATACAGCAGCAGCAAAATCAGCCGATTATATTTCGCAGAGCGACCGCATCATTCGCTCAGTCAACGAAATTGCCTCTCAGACGAAGATTTTGGGTATCAATGCCACCATTGAAGCTGCTCGCGCTGGTGAACATGGCCGAGGATTTGCAGTCGTCGCAGAGGAAGTCCAAAAATTGGCCAACAGCAGTGAAAACTTCGCCAAAGAAATCAACAAACTTTTAGCACAAATCAGCAGTGAGCTCATAAGCATCAAAGAAGAAGCTGACAATTTGACAGCCCATACGCAGACACAACTTTCTGCTTCAGAACAGGCAACTAATGCAGTGAACACATTGCTTTCTCAGACAAATCAATCTTGAAAACTATCAAAAGAGGCTGTCACAAAACGATTAAAACGCGTTTTACGACAGCCTCTTTTTTGCGTTTATAGAATCAGTAAGTGCTTAGATAAGCCAAAGCTTATCTAAAAGCCCCCTATTCGAGCCGCAAGTATTTGGAAGGGTCGTAGCGTACTCTGGGCACGTGAGCCTCTTCCAAATGCGCTGCAACAATTTCTTTCTTCGTTCTGCTTTCCATTTCTTTTGTCCTCTGATCTATTACGGATGGTATCTTTTTTATTTTTTTGTGAACAAAGCTTTGACCCGACCTAAAAGCCCTTTTTTCTTTTCCGCCAGCAAGCCCTGTTTTTTGGCCTGTAGACGTTCAAGGGTTGCAGCCACTTCTTCTTTGGAATAGGCTCTGCCCGTTGCTTTTGTCTGTACAGGAACAGGAACCACCTTTTGAGAGATGTTGTTTGGCGTTTGGGTTCTAGGCGTATGCACCTTCGGTTTTTGAGGCGCTTCTGGTTTGACTGCAACTGGTGCTGTAGAGGTTTTAGCCGGTCGCGTATCACTTTGAGCAGGTTTAGTGTAGGGTTTTCTTTGTTCCTGGGGCTTCGCAACATTGGTTGGTGATGCCGCTTTTGGTGTCGGCCGTTTGGCACTATTTTCCCTTGGCTTGTGAGTCTCAGGTTTTTTGTGTCTATCCTCTTGTAACCGTTCTTGGTGTGGGTTTTGAATTTTGAAGTTGGCCCATTTGCCCACGTATTCCGCTCTTTTATCACGGACTTCAGCTTCTGATGGCAGCTCTTGCTCTGAAATCATCACACCGACGTGTTCTTCAATATCATAGAAACTCATAATGTCTTCACTGGCAACTATGGTAATGGCTTTTCCGCCACTGCCTGCTCTGCCAGTACGTCCAATCCGGTGGACATAGCCATCTTTTTCAAGGGGAACATCATAGTTGATCACCAGGGATAAGTCGTCCACGTGTATGCCTCTTGCAGCTACATCTGTAGCCACTAAAAGTTGAAAGCCACCACTTTTGAATTTTTGAATGGTTTTGAGTCGGCTACTTTGGGAGATGGCACCGTGTAGTGACTGAGCAGGATAGCCTTTTCGCATGAGAAAGTCTTGAACCTTATCCACTGCGATGCGGGTATTGCAAAAGATCATACAACTGTTAGGCTGTTCGACCGCGAGTATGCGCTCTAGTTGAGTTCTTTTGTCGTGTTTATCGACGCGGTAGTATATTTGTTCTATAGTGTCCACAGTCATGGTGTCTGATTCAATTTCAATCACCACAGGGTCCTTCATATAGGCCTTGCAAATTTTCTGAATCTCCGGCGGCATAGTCGCTGAGAAAAGGAGTGTCACTCTATCTTTGGGCAAAGTCTTGATGATGCGCACCACTTGATCGATAAAACCCATATCCAACATTTTGTCGGCTTCATCGAGGACCAAGTAACGGATTTTAGAGGTTTTGAGGTTCTTTTGCTGAATGTGGTCAAAGACCCGTCCTGGTGTTCCCGTGACTATGGAAACCCCTTTATCAAGTTCTTGAATTTCTGAATTGATATTATGTTGCCCATAGACAGCCGTTGTTTTGATTGGTGAATGCATGGACATGGCACGGAGATCAAGATCCACCTGAACAGCAAGTTCTCTTGTAGGTGTCAAAATAAGCGCTTGAGGATCATGCTTTGACCCATCGACATGCTCGAGAATAGGAAGTCCAAAGGCCGCAGTTTTGCCGCTGCCTGTCTTAGAGCGCACAATCAAGTCTTTGTGTTCAAGTATATGGGGAATTGCATTAAATTGCACATCAGTAGGCTCTGTAAAACCCATTTCTTCAACTGCTTTTAATAAATTTGAGGATAGTTTTAACTGATCAAACGACTTTTCCATAATGCCTCTTTCTTTCTATAGGGTCCTTATGATTATAACAGAAAGAGTCCTATAGGGATAGTGGCGGGCATCGAAAACCATGCCCCTGATCCCGCGGCAAAGCCGCAAGATCCCGAGGCTCAAGCCGCAAGACTTGCCGCAAATCAACTTTCGGAAAATTGACTGTTGTAGAGGTCAGCGTAGAAACCCTTTTGATCTAGAAGTTCTAGGTGGCTTCCCTGCTCGATGATGGTGCCTTGGTTCATGACGAGTATCAGCTCAGCATCTCTTATTGTAGAGAGTCTGTGGGCGATAACGAAGCTGGTGCGGCCCTCCATAAGGTTGTTCATGGCCTTTTGAATAAGGACCTCTGTCCGCGTATCCACGTTACTGGTGGCCTCATCCAGAATAAGGATTGAAGGGTTTGCCAGAATAGCCCGCGCTATAGTCAGAAGCTGTTTTTGACCCTGTGAAATATTTGAAGCTTCTTCATTGAGAATCGTGTTATAGCCCTCTGGAAGTGTGATGATAAAGTGATGGGCATGGGCCAATTCTGCTGCTTTTAGTATTTCTTCTTCTGTTGCGTTTTCTCGACCATAGGCGATGTTGTCTCTTATACTGCCATTGAAGAGCCATGTATCCTGTAGGACCATACCAAATATTCGGCGCAGATCCCCTCTTTTTAGGTCTCTGATGTCGACGCCATCAATTTCAATGCGTCCCCCTTGAATTTCATAAAAACGCATGAGGAGATTCACAAGTGTTGTTTTCCCGGCGCCAGTTGGGCCGACGATGGCGATGGTATGACCAGCTTCAACATCAATGCTGATATCCTCCATGAGGACTTTATCTTCTGAATAGCCGAACTTGACATTTTTGAAGGAGACTTCGCCCTTGAAATTTTGAATAGAAACACAGTCATCGCAGTCCTGAAGTTCCTCGCCTTCATCCAATATTTCAAAGACCCGCTCAGCTGAAGCGATGGTCCCCTGGATGACGTTGGCGATATTGGCAATTTGGGCAATGGGCTGGGTAAACTGTCTAATGTACTGAATAAAGGCTTGGATATCGCCGATTTCAATTTTATTTTTGGCCACCAATAAACCCCCTACCACGCACACCAACACATAGCCTAAGTTGTTGACAAAGTTAAGCGCTGGAAAGATGATTCCAGACATAAACTGCGCCTTCCAAGCCACCTCAGACAATTCTTCGTTAATTTTGTTGAATTTTTCGATGGAATCTTTCTCGTGACCATATGCTTTGACGATTTTATGCCCTGTGTACATTTCCTCTACATGACCATTTAGTTCACCAAGATTTTTTTGCTGTTGTCCAAAATACTTTTGAGACCTTTTGGCGATAAAAATGGTGATCATAGCGCTGAGAGGCAGCGACATAAGTGCAATCAAAGTCATCGCTGGGCTGATAGTGAGCATCATAATGAGTATGCCGATGACGCTGACCAGTGATGTGATGAGTTGGGTTAAACTTTGCTGCAAGGTATTGGCGATGTTGTCCATGTCGTTTGTGATCCGGCTGAGTATATCGCCGTAGGCATGACTGTCGTAATACTTGAGAGGCATACGGTCGAGCTTTGCCTTGACGTCGTTACGCATATTGTACACCGTGTGTTGAGACACGGCGGACATAATATAAGCCATCACGAAGCTAAAAAAAGTACTGATCAGATAAAGCCCTAACAAAACAGCTAAGATGGTGCCGATATACTGGAAATCCACCACAGGCACGGGTTGATTTTTGAGCTGTTCTATGATGGCTGCGGGCATTTTTTGCTGAATGGCAATCATCAGTTGAATCTGATGGTTATACATACCGATGATGCCTTCTCCTAATTTGGTTGTGGCTTTTCCCATGATTTTGGGACCAGTGATGGTGAAAACAGTACTGAGTACTGCCATGACAAACACCACTATAAAATTGGTCATCTGGGGCCGAAGATAGGTGGTCAATCGTTTGAGGGTTCCTTTGACGTCTTTGGCCTTTTGAACTGGTCCACCGCTCATGGGTCCCATACCGCCATGACTTCCGCCGCCTCTTGTTGGTCTTTGATTTCTATCTGCCATTACATTTCCTCCTCTGACAATTGCGAGGAAACAATTTCTTTATACACATCACAGGTTTTCAGTAAGTCATAATGCTTGCCGATGGCCGTAACTGAGCCATTATCCAAAACGATAATCTGATCTGCATCCTTGACTGTACTGACCCTTTGGGCGACGATAATGACGGTGGACTCCTTGGTGACTTTTTTAAGTGCATGTCTCAAATTGGCATCTGTCTTGTAGTCAAGGGCAGAGAAACTGTCATCAAAGATATAGACTTCAGGCTTTCTGACAAGGGCCCTTGCAATGGACAATCGCTGCTTCTGGCCTCCAGAAAGGTTGGTGCCTCCTTGAGAAACATGGGATTCATAGCCTTCATCCATTTTTGTAATAAAGTCATCCGCTTGTGCAGTAATAGAAGCCTGTTTGATTTCATCTTCTGAGGCATCTTTTTTGCCGTAGCGTATATTGTCATTGACAGTCCCACTAAAAAGCACGGCGGATTGAGGTATAAAACCAATTTTTTCACGGAGGGTTTCCTGGGTCATCTCCCGAACGGATGTGCCATTGATGAGAATACTGCCACCCGTTATATCATAAAACCGTGGAATTAGATTGATCAGAGTGGTTTTGCCTGCGCCCGTACCGCCAATAATGGCAGTCACTTGGCCTGGTCCAGCGGAGAAACTTATATCGCATAAAGCGGGTGCCTCAGCGCCTGGATAGTAAAAGGTCACTTGATCAAACGTCACATAGCCCTTTTGAGTCGTAGGCACCTGTGGCATAGCAGGATCGACGATTTCTGGTTCTAAATCCAATACTTCGTTGATCCGCACTGCGGATGCCTGAGCTCTTGGAATCATGACGAACATAATAGACACCATAATAATGGAGAACATAATCTGCATGGCGTATTGAAGAAATGCCATCATATCCCCCAGTGCCAAATTGTTGTCTGCGATACGTAAACCCGAAAACCAAATGATGGCAACGGTTGTCACATTCATGAACAGAATCATGACAGGTTGCATAGCCGCCATAATGCGGTTGACTTTAATGGCCGTGTCAGCAAGATCTTTGTTAGCGCCATCAAAACGCACTTTTTCTGTTCCCTGCTTGTCAAAGGCTCTGATGACGCGAATACCGATGAGATTTTCACGCACGACTCTGTTGAGGGTATCAATTTTAATCTGCATGACTTTGAAGAGTGGAACCACATAGCGCGCCAGTAATCCAATAGTCAGTGCCATAAGGGGCAAGACCACTGCCAGAATCAACGTCAAATAGGCATCTTTCGAAAGGGCCATGATAACGCCACCGATCATTAAAATAGGGGCATAAATCATAAAACGCATTCCCATTACAAGCAGTGTCTGTACCTGTGTTATATCATTTGTGGTCCTTGTGATCAGCGAAGAAGTGCCTATTTTGTCAAACTCATGGAGCGTGTAGCTCTCCGCTTTTGTAAATACAAGGCTTCTTAAATCGGCGCTGAAGGAAATGGCAATTCGAGCGGACAGATAGCTACTACCTACAGCACAGATGCTGGAAAGAAGCGCTACAATCAACATATAACTGCCATAAATCCAAATGTAAGTTGTGTTGCCTTTCATCATGCCCTCATCGACGACCTTAGACATCAAGGTGGGCAAATAAAGCTCGGCCATGGCTTGAGCAAACAAAACCACGAGTACCGCCATGAAAGGCCACAGGTAAGGCTTAAAATACTTGAGCAATTTTATCATGCTATTTCTCCTGTAGCCATCCGTCTATTTACCAACTGAGACGGGCATTTGATCCTGTAGAATATGGGTATTGGAAGTGGCGACAATTTCACCAGAATTCAGTCCTGACAGTATTTCATTCATGGTATCATTGCTTAATCCTGATACAACTGACTTTTTAAGGGCTATGCCATTTTCGATGACGTAGACAAAGGCAGTACCTTCCTTGCTGATTAGTGCCCCTACGGGGATAGTGACGTGTTCCTTACTGGTCATTTTGAGGGAAGCATTTGCTGACGCTGCAGTTTTAACCACTAGTGGACTGCTTGCAGAGTTATCTGTGCAACCTGTCATGCCCATGACCATAACGATGATTAGGATGGTAGTGGCGACTAATCTAAGTGTTTTCATCTAATAGTTCCCCCTATTTCACGTGAATTTTTACGATCGCATTCATTCCAGGCATCATATCAAGGCCTTCGATGTTCACAATGCTAATTTTCACGGGAATCAACTGCGTCTGCTTTGTAAAATTACCACTGGTATTCAGTGATGGAAATGGCGAAAACGTTGAAGTCGTCGCTTGACCGATAGAAGACACATACCCGGTGAAAGCACTTGCCCTTCGACGATGGTTGTATGAATGATTTTGCCCCCGAAAGGCGCTTTGATTTCAGCTTTGTTGACAAGTGAATCTGCAGTGCTACTGAGAGCTGCCGGATTTATGGCGTTGCTGTTCATCAGCATGGTCACGTCCTGTTTGCCAAGGACTTGGCCCACTTTGACGAAATCGCCGTCTTTAACATTCCAATCAAGCACTTTACCCGTTATTTCTGGCGTAATGGTCACCATATTCGCTGCAATTTTTGAATCCTCAGTGGACAAGAAATACACTGTTTGAATATAAAAATTGTACCCAAAATACCCAAACCCTATGACCACTAACACTAAAATTCCCAGTAAAATTCCTTTAGCTTTCTTCATATGACACTTCCTTCGCATAGGAGTGTGCTCGTTTTGAATTCTATTCGTTAAATTGGTTGATCATGCCTTTAAGCTCGTCGACGAGGATTTCCAACCGCAAAACCTCCTGGTCAGAAAAAACCTCAAGTCTTTCAAGCATGGATTGTTTCACCTGCTCTTTATAGAATTCAACGTAATCACGGCCTTTATCCGTTGGCATGAGTATGATGATCCGTCGATCTGTTTTACTGGGAATACGAATTATCAAACCTTCTTCCACCAGCTTATTAGAAGCAGCCGTCACATTGGACTTTGGCACCATCATCATTTCACTGTAAAAGCTCGTGGGCCTTCCTTCAAACTTCCCCACTTTAAACAAGAGTTCAAGGTGCTGCCTATGCATATTGGGCACTTGATAAATTTTCTTAAACTTCTTAAAGATAAAGGGCATTACTGAAATCATCGTTTCAGCGCATTTTTCTCGATTCAACTTCCGCCTCCTTGAATGGATAAAGCTATAATTGTTCCACGATAGAATAGTTATGTTATATTACTAATTGAGAATAGCACACCCCTCTTATAAGGGCAATATTCAGGTTATAATATTCATAGAATTTTAATAAATTAATATTGAGTTTTATTAAGATTCATTTGGGTATAGAATCAACAGTGTTTCATTCAATTTTGAGAGGTGGACAATTTATGAAATGGTACAATCGTTTAGGCACAAAACTCATTGGCTCTGTATTTATCATCATTTTACTCTGCATGGTCATGTTACAAATCAACAATTTCAGAACATCATTCATCCTCATTAGGAACACAGCTATACATAAAGCTGAAAGCACAAAATTGTATATGCTTCAAACAATTAATGTTCCAACGCTATTGCAGCTATCAACACAAGCCGACATACAAAAAAAGGATTACGTAGAGACAAAACAATTTATTGAGAATCTTCAAAAAAGTAGCGGTGCAAAATTTTTATATATTTCGAAAAAGGAATCCTCGGGGGAATGGTCTTATTTCGCTGACGGTTATCCTTCCGGTGATCCTCTTTATACTGACTTTGGTACACCTATCGAAGCTGATTATCAATCTATCTATTCGCAAATTGAAAAAGATGGTCAGGATGTAACAGGCACTTTTGAAGATGCTTCTTTTGGCAAAATGATGAGTAGTTATTTCCCCGTAAAAGATGCTTCTGGAAAGGTGTATGGTGTAATAGGGATGGACTTTGATGTCTCCTATGAGTACAGTCTTTTTATGAAAAGTGTCCTTCAAAGTAGTTTTATAACACTTGTGGCTATTTTTTTATCCATCCTTGTCTTTTTCTCTATTTCACTGCAAATAACAAATCCTATCAAGAAAATGGTAAAAATGTCCGAACGTATAGCTGAATTTAATTTGTCCGGCAATTTCGAGATGAAAGAGGACAAAACAGAGCTTGGAATACTTGAAAAAGCACTCAAACAAATGGTTATGAACAATCGTAGTATGATCGGTCAAATAACCAGTGCAGCAAAAGAAGTCAGCAATAGTCATAGTGATATTCTTTTATCTGAAAAACATCTTTCAGAATCTATGCATGATATTTCTACTTCAATCAACAGTCTTTCAAGTGGCATCGTTCATCAAGCTGATGACACGACTAAAGCAAAAGTACTCGGCATTGAACTTGACCGCCAAATTTTTGGCTCCTCGCTATATCGAGTGGGTAAATACACACTGTAAAAATATGAGAATGTAAAATGTGGTACAATAAGGTCATTATAAATAGGACGGTGACCTTATGCTTAATCACGAACAATTATTTATGGCAGCGCTACAA
>JBBRGL010000064.1:0-10732 GCA_038240675.1 Peptostreptococcales bacterium | reverse complement strand
GGTCTATATTGGCGTCCTCCATTAAAATCATGACATTGGATTGTGTGGCTATGCCTCTCAGCGTGGCCTCGACACCACCCAAAATGGACTCAAGACTATGCCGTATGCCTTGAACATTGGATTTTAAGAGGCTTTCTTGTGCAGCGTTCACAGTTGTATAGGCTTTGTTGTAGGTGATGAGACCCATCAAAAGTATGGGGAGGACGCTGATACTGATCAGCAGGACGATCAGTTGAATCTTCATACTGACAGTAGCATCTGCAGTTCGAGTCGTGATTTTTTTTGTAAAGTGAGAAGTATGTGTCGTTTCGGGGTTAGAGCTGTCTTTCTTTTGGAAGCCTTTAAAAAATTGACTGGTAACGAGACGTTGTTTGATCGATAAAATAGGTCTCAATATACTTTCCATGAGTGTATGTTTCCTCCCAGATTGTTTTCTAATATAGATGATTAGGGTGTCAAAAGCCCTTAGTTGATCATATTCATACCACATAGAGTTCCGGATGGTCCAACTGGAACTCTATGTGGTATGAATATTCGAGAAACTTACTTTTGACACTCTAATCATAGATATCTACTGACAATTGACTATACCATGAAGTTTTTTTGCGTATGTTGTGATTGTGTTTGTTTTGTGTTAAATGATAATACCAAAGATTTACGTGATTTTAACGTATAGGACGTAAGACCATAATAAATCGGGATTAGAATAAAGGCGAACAAAACGAAAGACATCCGAAGGAGCCCATATGTTCACTCACGATTGTTTGGAAACAACCCCTCTCACTATTTTAAAAATCATCAAGTCAAAGCTTATACAAACACTTTATCAGCCTATTGTCAGATTGGCGGATGGTGAAATTATAGGATATGAAGCCTTAAGTCGAGGTCCAAGGAACACGCCATTTGAGAGCCCAGTTGTTTTATTAGAAGAGGCAGAAAATCATCTTTGTTTATGGGAGCTTGAGTTGTTGCTTCGCAAACTCGCTATAGAACGTTCTCGAAATCTTCAAGAGAATCAGTTGCTGTTTCTCAATGTGGATCCTAGGATTATCAATGATCCTAATTTTCATCAAGGCCTAACACGTGAATACCTTAGTGCGATGGATCTCAAGCCTTCATCTATTATTTTTGAAATCACCGAGCGTTTCACTGTGCAGGACTACAATACATTTAGTACTGTCATCAGCAACTATAGAGACCAGGGGTATGGCATAGCCATAGACGATGCTGGTGCAGGGTATTCGGGAATGCACACGATAGCTGTTACAAAACCCCAATATGTCAAAATCGATATGGAAATTGTCAGAAACGTCAGTGGAGACCCTTTGAGACAGGCCATTGTCAAAAGCTTTGTCCTCCTAGGTCAGAATGCCAACATCCGCATTATCGCTGAAGGAATAGAGACATATGAAGAGCTCAAAACACTTATTTCCCTCGGGGTCTATGCAGGTCAAGGCTATTATTTAAAAAGACCTGTTCCAGAAATTGGGCCGTTGTATGAAGGGCGAAAGGAAGAAATTCATAAGATCAACAGCATGGTTCAAAATCAAACGGGATATTCAAATCAGTATCATTTTATAGGGAGTCTTTCGAGTGAGCAAATTGGGTTAAGTCCCCAAACCCGTTGTTCGGATATAGACAATTACTTTAGGACGGACTCAGCAGAAGCTTTCTGTATTACAGAAAACGATCTGGTTGTGGGCATGGTGACTCGGACAGACCTGTTCCAAGCCATGTCAAAGGTTCATGGCCAGGCACTTTACTCCTTAAGGCCTGTGGAACTATTGATGTATAAAAACCCCATGATCATGGATTATTATACCTCTATATCCACAGTGGCAGACCAAGCGATGAAACGCGACTCTATAAGAATGTATGATCCTGTTATCGTCATCAAAGGGACAAAATACTACGGTATGGTATCCGTTAGAAGCTTGCTGAAGTATTCTGTAGAATATGAAAGGGATTATGCACGGGAGCTGAATCCACTGACCATGTTGCCTGGCAACAAGATTATAAACCGAGTCCTGAACGATATATTGATCTACAGTACAAAATGCGCAGTCTTCTATTTTGACCTGGATCATTTTAAGATTTTTAATGACCTCTACGGTTTTGAAAAAGGAGACCAAGTGATTGTTTTGCTATCGGGCATAGTCGAAAAAACCATAAAAACCCGGGAAGCCATCAATTCCTTTGTGGGTCACATCGGTGGGGATGATTTTGTCGCTGTGGTTGAGAATACAGATCTTGGTCTACTTCACCAAATATGTCGTGAAGTGATTGATCAATTTGAAAGTCTTATTACCACGGTGGTCCCTCATAGGGATCTGGCTTCAAGAAACGTCATCAGTGACGACCGTACAGGAAAATCCATAGCCTTTAAAAACACAACATTGTCCATAGGTGTACTCTATGGAGAGCTGACGCAAATCAGGGAGGTATCCTTACTGGCAGAACATATGGCCACCATCAAAAAAAGTGTCAAAGGCATTGAGGGCAATGCCTATCAAATCATGACCTTGGAAGGCGTTGAAGTCATCAACCAACAAAAGGGCCAAGGAAAAAGCGCAGCAATTTCTTATTTCCCCACCCAAAGTGCGGTTTTATAAAAGACTTACACAGTGTTAATCCATTCTTTATGTATCCTTCACAATGTGGCTATAGACTTAAATAAGGAGGTGGCCATATGAAAAAAGCCATATTGTTTGATTTTGATGGTACATTGATCAATACCCATGATTTAATCATTGAGGGATTCAACCAGCTCTCTCAAAAGTATAGAGGAACAACTTTTAGTGCAAAGGATCACGTGAGTATTTTGGGGAAACCCCTAGACCAGCAAATTAGGCATATTTGCCCGTTTCATTTTGACGAGGCCATAGAGTCGTTCAAGCAGTGGTACGCAGTCAATCACGACCTGCACGCCAAGGGCTATGAGGAAATCGAAGACGTATTATTGATACTCAAGTCTGATGGGTATCGACTTGGAATAGTCACCAACAACAGCCAGCAGGGCATGTCCGTAGGGCTGAAGCTATTGGGTTTTGAAAAGTATTTTGAGGTGATCATCACCCGGGATGAAGTGTCGGAATGTAAACCTTCACCGGAAGGCATTTTAAAAGCACTTTCATACTTGGACGTGTGTCCAAATGAATGCTTGTATGTTGGAGACAGTAGCGCAGATATTTTAGCGGCGCGCGCAGCAGGTGTAACACCTATTTTGGTAGGTTGGACGGCCCTCAGTCATGAGCAAATCAGAGCCTTATCCCCAGTGGATCTTATTGAATCCCCTTATGAAATCCTCCTCATGCTTAGCTTGAGCAATGAAAAAGTGAGTTAAAGATCCGTGAAGCGACCGCTGTCAGAGAGGTTGTTTTTGTTTGCCCATCGGTCAAAGGTGCATGTTTATGAAAAAATCGATATCTTATGCATGGACCATTTGTGAGGTACAAAATGATTAAAAAAGGAAAGCGTTTAAATTAGCCATTTTGATGGAAAACCAAAGTGTTAAAACCATGTTGATAAAGCGTTAAAACTGGAAGAAATCATGTGGAAAACTCGAAATAACTTTATTTTTTTGGGGATAACCTGTGGACAATGTTGATAACTCTCTTTGAGACAGGCTTAAAAGCTGTTTTTCCTTGTGGATAAGTCGGATTGCATGATTATTAGGTGGGTTTTTGGCAAGTTTTGATACTTGACATTTTACAACTGCGATGTGTATTCGAAAATGTCCTGAAATACTACAGCATTCGTATGGCATAGTGATCAGTTGGGGAGTTCGGCACTTCGCGTGGGGCAGTAGTGGGACGGTAGTATTCGGGTAATTGTTTTAGGGTCTCATCCAGTTCCATCACAGTACTCTAATGATTTGTGTACTCTATTCAAGGATTAGGGTGTCAAAAGCAAGTTTCTCAACTATTCATACTGCATATAGTTCCAGTTGAACAATCCGGAACTATATGCAGTATGAATAGGATCAACAAGGGCTTTTGACACCCTAACCCTATAGTGTATGATGCTGATTGCTTAAAACCGAAAGTTGATACTTGACATTTTACAACTTGACATTTTACAGTTTGCTTTTTTGATGCAATGGGTTTATAATGAGCCTGTGAATAATAAGACATATAGGTGCCTTCGGGCATAAAAGGGAAGCTGGTGTAAGTCCAGCACGGTCCCGCCACTGTAAAGGGAAGCACACAATAATCCACTGAGAAATTGGGAAGGGTTGTGATGCGATGAACCTGAGTCAGGAGACCTACCTATGTGTGACAGTAATCTCACGAGGATGAGAGAATACAAGCGATCAAATTCCGTTTGCATTCTCGGAATTTATTTTATTTTTTGGAGGAATAGGTCATGAAGAAGTTAGGAATTTTGCTCATTGCACTGGTATTGCTTGCATTTGTCGGTTGTCAACCTGCGTCGCCCGCTGTGGCGGTGCCGGCTGCTACTGAAGTTGCAACTGAAGGTACTCAAACGACCTACCCCTTAGTTTTTAAAGATGAAGCAGGCAAAGAGGTTACCTTGGATTCTGAACCAAACCGCGTCATTTCATTGGCACCGAGTATCACAGAGACTATTTTTAGCCTAGGCGCTGAATCGAAACTTATCGGCCGTACGGATTGGTGTGTTTATCCTGAGGCAGCTTCAGCGATTGAAAGTATAGGGTCTTTGCAAGAACCTAATATTGAGGCTATTGTGGCACTCAACCCCGATTTGATCATCGTATCTTCACTTTCAAATGAAGATACGCTCAAGAAATTTGAAGAACTCAATTTGAAAGTCGTCGTCATCACGGCTCAAGAAAGCTTTGAAGGCCTATACACAGTCATTGGCAATGTGGGGCAAGTACTGAACGTGCCTGTAGCGGCAATGGTTAAAATCGAAGCGCTTAAAGCTCGAGTGGCAGTTGCACTTGAAAAAGTGAAAAATGTCAGCAAACCGACAGTTTACTATGCAGTGGCTTTTGGTGAATCTGGCGAATATACAGGTGGAGGAGATACCTTTATTCATCAGATGGTCGAAATGGCTGGTGGGGACAACATTGCAAAGGACGTAAAAGGCTGGTCGTATTCCTTGGAACAACTGGTAGAGAAGGATCCTGAGTATGTAATTGTCTCTAATAAATATGACTCAAAAAATCTTTTCACAATAGGCGAAAATTATAAAAACCTGTCCGCAGTAAAGAAGGGCCATGTGGTCGAGGTCAATGAAGATCTGGTACAAATTCAAGGACCAAGATTGGTCGATGGCTTGGAAGCGCTCATAGAAGCCATTCATCCAGAAATTCAGTAGTTTTTATATCTAACCCCAGAAAGGAGGTCCACTATGGCATGGAAAACGCGACGTCGTAAAATGTGGCTTGTTTTTTGTGGCCTTTTGGCCCTTCTTTTGGGTTTAATTGTTATCTTTTCTGGACTTGGAAGCGCTGTAATACCCTTTGGTGATGCCATCAAGGTTCTTATACATCAAATTCCCATTGTTGGAGAGGGTGTGAATTTAGAGTCTGTCTCTCAGGTGCATCAAAAAATAATTCTGAATATACGGCTTCCTAGAATTTTATTGGCGGCTTTTGTGGGTCTTTTATTGTCGGGGTCAGGCGTCATCTATCAGTCCATTTTTAAAAACCCCATGGCAGACCCTTACATACTGGGTGTATCCTCAGGTGCGGCTCTCGGCGCTACCATCGGCATCATACTCAATGTGAACTTCCATTTTGGAGGGTTAAACAGCGTCAGTTTGCTGGCCTTTGTCGGTGCGCTCGGTACCACTTTCTTTGTCTATTCTGTGTCCCGCGTTGGCAACAAAGCGCCTGTTGTGACCTTGCTCCTCAGCGGTATTGCCGTGAGCTTTTTCCTACAGTCCCTTATTTCAATGATGATGACTCTCAATAGAGATCAAGTGGAGAGAATCGTTTTTTGGACCTTTGGAAGTGTAGCAACTGCCAATTGGAAGCAAGTTTTGTTCCTCATGCCAGTGGTTATACTGTCTGTTGTCATCTATGTGCTCTATGGCAGGGCGCTCAATATATTGTCCATGGGTGAGGAAGACGCAAAGAGCCTTGGGGTGGATGTTGAACGCACCAAGAGAGTACTCCTTATAGTCACTGCCCTATCAACGGCTTCAGCAGTTGCTGTCAGTGGCATTATCGGCTTTGTCGGCCTTGTGATTCCCCATGTGATTCGTCTCTTAGTCGGTCCCGATATACGGGTACTTTTGCCCACTTCTTTGGTGGGCGGTGCGGTTTTTCTGGTGATTTGTGACGCCATCTCTCGACTTGTGATGATGCCCATAGAAATTCCTATTGGGGTTATTACGGCCCTTGTAGGTGCGCCTTATTTCTTGAGTTTGATCGTGAGCAGCAAAAATAAGTTGATGAGGGGGTAGCTCATGTCGCCAACTATAGAAGTCAAAGATTTGAGTTTTACCTATGACAAAGACCAAGTACTGAATCATCTCAATGTACAGTTTAGACAAGGGGGGCTCACCAGTATTGTTGGCCCCAACGGATCTGGAAAGTCCACTTTGCTAAAATCCATGGCCTCAACTTTAGCACCGCATAAAAACAGTGTGTTTATTGATGGGAGAGATGTTGTTACTCTACGGCCAAAAGCCTTGGCGGAGCTTGTATCCGTTGTGCCTCAAACCGTTCATGTAGACTATGCATTTTCTGCTTTTGACATTGTGCTCATGGGCCGGCACATTCACATTAAGCCGCTGGGGCAAGAGACAGCGGCCGATTTAGCTTTTGCAGAACATGCCATGGTGCTTACAGACACACTGAGATTCAAAGATCGGAGCATTCTGACACTGTCTGGCGGTGAAAGACAGCGCGTCATTTTGGCGCGGGCTATTGCTCAGGATGCGCCTATACTTCTTTTAGACGAGCCCATAACCTACCTTGACCTCAACCATCAAATGGAGTTAATGCATATCCTCAGAGGGTTGATCAACTCTAAAAATTCCACCATTGTGACTGTTTTACATGATTTAAACTTTGCAATGACTTACTCTGACTGGGTGATTGTGCTAAAAGAGGGTGCCATATTTGCTGAAGGAAAGCCAGAAGCGGTTTTGACAAAAGAGACAATTGAAGCGGTGTACGGTGTTAAAGTGGCTATTTATAAAGATGCATTCAGTGAAAAACCTTTTATTCGCCCCCTTGGTTAGACAGGTGCCTTGTAGGGTATAGAATATGTTAGGTGTCAATTCCTTTTGTCGCTCTAAACATACTATGACTATGACGAAATGCTTTTGAGACCCTGACCTTGGGTCAGGGTCTCAAAAGCATTTCGGTCGAAGACCAAAATAAGAAAGTGAGGGCCGACACATGAAGGATGAAGTATATTCGGTTGAAGAAGTCGCAGCAAAAATGGATGTGCACTCTCGCACGGTGCGACGCTATATTGCAGCTGGAGAACTCTCTGCCAGTAGAGACGGTAAAAAATGGTTTGTCAAAAAAGAAGATTTGACGGGGTTTATTAACAATCGAAATCCTCTCTCGAGAAATGACCATCAACATCAGGTCAAAGAAGATGACCTTTGTGTCTTTCTCGACAGCGGTTATCACAAATCAGAATGCAGAGTACAAATTTGCACTGTCGTCGACATTAAAGCGGCGTCTAGCGAAGAAGTGCAGCCTCTTTTAGACAAGTTGAATGCAGCCTTTTCTGTGGAGAAGCACGATCATTGTATCGAGACAAAAATGCAGTCTGTCTATAAAACGAGAGGAAAAAAAATGCGCATTGTCATCTGGGCATCGCCTCAAAGTATTGCACTTGCAATGGATATAGTGGGTGCCTTCGTGACGGCTTGTGAATAGGATTTTCTTTTATTACCTCATTGCCATTAATGCCGTGGCTTTTAGTAGCATGCTTATAGATAAATCAAAGGCTATTTTCAAACAATACCGCATACCAGAACGTTTTTTCTTGATTTTAGCTGTTTTCGGAGGCGGAATTGGCGTTATGATAGGGATGTTTGCTTTTAGACACAAAATCAGAAAATCTTTATTCACCATTTGGATTCCTCTTGTGACAGTAGGCGTCTGGGGAATTGGTATTTTGTTGGCCTATAAATTTTTTAGAATTTAGAGTTCGTAGGAGGTCATTATGGAAAAGCACATTGGAATAGAAGGTATGTCGTGTAATCACTGCACTGCACGGGTTGAAAAAGCTTTAAAGGCTCTAGTTGGCGTTACACATGTAGAAGTTCTTTTGGATCAAAAGAAAGCCATCGTCGTTATGGACACGAACATTGAGAACCAAGTTCTCATGGACGCAATAGACGATGCAGGGTATGATGTGACTGGGATTGAATAATGAAAAGGCCGACTCGAAAGTTTTCACTTTGGGTCGGCCTTTTTCTTAGCTTAACGCACTAAATGCTCGGTGAGCCGAACGAATTCTTCGATTTCTTTCTCGACGATTTCAAGAGATGCTAACCAGAAATCTTTTTGGGTGATGTCGATATTCATGGTGGCAGCAACGTCTTTGGCCATCATTTTTGTCGTGTTGTTCAGAAGTTTGTTATACGCTTCTTGGAAGTTTTCATAGCCGTTTAGATACTGGGCATAAAGCCCCTTTCCAAACAAAAGCCCAAAGGCGTAAGGATAGTTATAGTAGTTGAACTGTGCTGAATAGTAATGGGGTTTGCACAGCCACATGTAGGGGTGAAGGCAATTCTCGTCGAGGCCGTCGCCGTAGGCTTCCTTTTGAGCGGCAATCATAAGAGCTTTGATTTCGTTAATAGAGAGTGGTGCTTGCTTGCGGCTCTCAAAGATACTGGCTTCGAAAAGAAAACGTGAAAGAATATCGACGATGACTTGCGTCGATCCTTCGATGGATTTTTCGAGAATATACACCTTGTCATCATCTGAAACTTCTTTGAGAGCAGCAGCTGTAATAATGGTTTCGCAGAAAATAGAAGCTGTTTCAGCCAGTGGCATTGGATAATCAGAATTCAGAGCAGATTCACAAAAAACCTGAGAATTGTGGTATCCGTGTCCAAGCTCATGGGCCAAAGTAGACACGTCCCCTAAGCTGCCTGTAAAGTTAGTGAGGATACGGCTCTGCTTTAAGGGGTAAACGCCGGAGCAGAAGGCACCACCGACTTTTCCTTGGCGTGGTTCAACATCGATCCAATTGCCTTCGAAAGCCTCTTTGGCATAGTCAGACAACTCTTGAGAAAAGCTGCCGAAATGTTTGATGACAAAGGCTGCAGCCTCTTCATAAGTGAATTTAAGGGAGCTGTCAGTCACGGGTGCAAACATGTCGTAAAAAGGAAGACCGTTTTTGTGGCCGAGGATTTGGCCTTTGCGCTTCAAATATTTTCTGAAAGCTGGGAGCTTATCCTTAATGGCGCTGATCATCGCCTCTATTGTGGCGGTATCAAGACGAGAAGAAAGGGCGCTCTGCTCGAGAGGAGAAGCAAATCCTCGAAGTTTGGCCACGGTGATCACTTCACCTTTAATGCTATTCAGAGAGAAGGCGACAGCTTCGTCAATCTGTGCATAAGCTTTGAGTTCAGCTTCATAAGCGGACTTTCGAACTTCGGCAGAGTCGTGTTCGGCTAGGTTTCTGACGGCTGCAAGAGGAAGGGTTTTGGTCTCGCCAGCAACGTCAAGGGTGATCATCAGGCCTGATGTCAATTTGCTTTGGAGCGTTCCCCAAGCGTTTGAACCTGTGTTTTGAAGAAGGGCTAAAAGAATTTCTTCTTGGTCGCTGAGCATGTATTTTGCTTGAGCCACCAGTTCCTTAAGCATGAAAGCGTGCTCTTTTAAAAGGGCGTTGCTTTCAAGAATTTCGTCGAGGTTTGTGAGCGTGGTTAAAAAACGTTGGCATTTAATGCTTGGCTCTGTCAGCTCGGTGAGGAGCATGTCAAGTTGGTCCATATAGCGCATGGCTGTTTCATCTGAAGTATTGGCTTCAAAGGTTAAACTGGCATAGCCAGAAAGCAGCATCGAAAAAGTGACCACTTCATTAAGTGCTGCGACATAAGCCAAAAGCTCAGATTTGGGTTCAGTGACAGCGGTGAAGGTGAAGCGCTCTTTAAAAGCGCTTAAACTGTTTTTTAAATTTTTAAAGTCATTTTGGAAAGCGTCCGATTCAAAACTCGGATAAAGGGGCGTCAAATCCCAGGTTAATTGCATAAAATATCCTCCTAAATGTTTGGTATCTTGAAATCCTTCGCCTATAATTGTATCATATTCATCAAACGCTTCCTATGTGATGCATATAAAATTATGAAGAATATAAGGTTCAATGGATCAAGTGGTGAAGTAATCGAAATTATATGAAGTAATTCTGTGATGTGTATTCGAAAATGTCCTAAAATACCACAGCATGTGTATGGCATAGTGAATCGAAAGGGTTGTTCGGCACTTCGCGTGGGACAGTAGTGGGACGGCAGTTGTGGGGCCGTTCAGCGCTTCGCGTGGGACGGTTGTGGGACGGTTGTATGGGAGTGATTGTTTTGGGGTCGAGACCAGTTTAGGTCGCTTACGCTCATGATTTGAGTGTTGCATTTAATGTATGATGCTGATTGCTTAAAACCGAAAGTCGACTATGTAATCTTTATTTGAGTGTCAAAAGCAAGTTTCTCAAATATTCATACTGCATATAGTTCCAGTTGAACATTCCGGAACTATATGCAGTATGAACAAGATCAACTACGGACTTTTGACACCCTAATCAATCTGCTATTCAGAAGACAGAATCCCTTG
>JBBRGL010000063.1:0-10917 GCA_038240675.1 Peptostreptococcales bacterium | reverse complement strand
GCGAATCGTGGATTTCTTTTTTGATTTTGCTTGGGAAAGAGCAGCAAAATCCATTTTGCCTGTGAGAAATTCTGCTGCTTGGCCCATAAGCTTTGCATCGAGTTTTACACCTAAATGCTCACAGTAACGCGCCTCAAAAGGACTGAGGACAGGTCCAGTTTCTATTCTATAGACATAGACCTTTGATACCGCGGAATGCCGCGGATGAAAATCCTCATTGACCTGTTTGGCCGACAAGATTCGAATATCCAGAGGCAAGAAGGTATTGAGTTTTTCCTGTAGTGTTTTAGGGTCCATGTTTTTTTCCGTTTTGAAATTTGCCCACTGCGCATGGGCATGTACCCCTTTATCCGTTCTTCCCGATCCACTTATGGTGGCGGGTTCATCAAATATTTTAGTCAATACATTCTCAATGCGCCCCTGTACAGTATCTTGTCCAGGGAGCCTTTGCCAGCCGTGAAACCGTGTGCCATCGTAAGCAATACACAGTGCATAATTCATTGTTACCGCCTTTCATTCCTAAAAACACTTCGATTTATGTCAGTTCCTGGATCACAATCCCTAAAAGGCCGGGGCCAGTATGGACCGTCAAAACGGGGCTTATTTGAGCGAAAAAGACTTCTTTCACTTGTTCAATTTTATCGACGATGGCTTTGATTTCAAGCGCTTCCTGTTCCGCCATGCCATGCAGTACCCCAACGCGAACAGGGCTTGTGGCTCTTTCTTGAACCAATTCTATCAGCTGGTGAATGGATTTTTTACGTCCTCTCACCTTCTTAAGGGTATAGTATACCCCTTCTTCATTAATGGAGATCACAGGCTTAATATCTAGTAGCTCTCCAATGGTGCCTTCAACCTTGCCAATTCTTCCACCTGCTTTGAGATATTCCAAGGTTTTGATGACGTAAAAAGTCTTGGTCTTTGAGCAGGTCAATTTAGCTTTAGTCACGATTTCATCAAAAGGCAATCCCGCTTTTACGTTTTTAGCAGCGTCCATGACTGAAAAACCGAGACCTAGGGAAAGGGATTTAGAATCGATAAATTCTAAAGTTGCTTCTTTAAAATCTTCTGCTAAGCCATGCATCATGTTGAAAGTACCACTGAGACCACTCGAAATAAAAATGCCCAAAATATGCGTAAATCCCGCATCCACCAATTCATTTAGGACTTTGAGGGCATCCTCAGGTGTAGGCAAGGAAGTTTTGGGCACTTCCTGAGGCATAAGCGCATAGATATCCTCTGATTTAATATCCACCTGATCCCGAAACTCTCTATCCTTATAGACGATTCGCAGTGGTATAGCCTTAATTCCATATTGATCCATAAGTGCTTGATCCAAATCACACGTAGAATCCGTGACAATTGCAATCTTCTCCATATTAACCCCTCTCTCTCTTAAAGTACTCTCTACCACAAATTATATCAGATAGGTTCAAAAAATGCACTGTATCCTCCCTTTTGGTCCCATATATTTTCGTCTATAGAGCGTTAATCAAATATATTACGATCTATAAACATTTCATTTAATTGACAATAAGTGTTAATAATACTATAATAAATGAAGATGAGCTTTAAAAAACTTTGCTTAACCCTAAACAATTAGGGTAAGATATTCTAAGAGGTGACCAAATGGATATTAAATTTCTAACCATCCTTCCAACGCGTTCTGAATTGATCTTAAAGAACGGCACAGCATTTCCATCAGGCTATTTTATGAGTGAGGCTTACATCCCAATGTACCACTGGCAACATGCAGGCATTGAAGTTGCTGTGGCCACTTGTGGCGGCAAAAGGCCACATCTCGATGACCAGAGCATTGTCTATATGTCAAAAGTCAAACTTAAAGACGCTGAGGCGTATTTTGCCACAACGCCAAACCTTCAAAAACCTCAAAAGCTTGAAAAGCTTACTGAAAAAGAGTTAGCGGACTATGACGCCCTTTTTATTCCTGGAAGCTATGCTATCGTTCAAGAACTTATGGATTCACCGCACTTCAAAAAAATACTGACTTATTTCCATCAAGAGAAAAAAATCATCATTCTTATGAGTCAATCGACTTATCTTCTTTCACTCCTTGAAAATGTCTTTAAAGAAGAGGGAACCTTTCCGCAGATCACATGTTTCCCAGAGGATAGAGAACGCTCTCTTGAAGCTGTCGTCTTCAAAGATACCCTTCCTTTTTACTTGGAATCTCGCCTGAAAGATATGGGCTTTGACATCAATAACAACCCAAGCCCACTTCGCCCCAACGTCATCCTAAATAAACACATTATCACAGGCCAAGATTTTTACTCGGCAGGTTCTATTTCTCGCCTTTGCCTCAAAATTTTCAACAGCAAAAGCGGACTCCTGAAGACGAGGTAAATGGGCTGGATCAGAAACGCTCCATCCCGCCGAATGTCTCTTTGAGACGTCGAATGCTCCGGTGGAGCGCCGAATGTCCCGTAGGGACGCCGAATGCTCCTGCGGAGCGCTAAAGAGATTTAAACCGCTCAAAGAATGATTAGAGTGTCAAAAATCCATAGTTGATCTTATTCATACTGCATATAGTTCCGGAATATTCAACTGGAACTATATGCAGTATGAATAATCGAGAAACTTACTTTTGACACTCAAATCAAGAATGGGTCCTAACAAAAGTATTTGCTTTTGATAGGACCCATTTTTATTTTTGCGTCTATGATAGCAACAAGCATAACGCAAACGTTAAGAAACGCAAAGTAAAGATGGATTATTTTGGGCTTCTTAGCAGATGTCACTTTTGAATATGGTAACCAGACTATTGAAATAAATGGACGCAGCAAGAAAAACGAGTCCCCCTTGGCGTCCTTAGCGTTAGGTCTTTTGAATGGGTTTAAACAGACCAACCCCCTACTAAAACTTCCAATTCAAATATAAAATTTATCTACTGTCTTACGTAGGGGAGGGTCTCTGCGCCCTCCTTTTTGCGAATTCAAGTGAATCAAACCCTCTATACGGCTGAAGAAATTCGAATTGGGGCCAAGGAGGGCACTGAGACCCTCCCCTACTATAAAATTCCAATTTGAATGGTTTTGTACCAAGTCGCCCACGAGTGCCACAAAGAAATCAAAAACCAAGTATTTAAATTTTAACCCTTTAGCGTCCTTAGCGGTGAGGTTTTTTTCTGCTCCTATATTCCAACCTTTTGCGTCCTTACGCTTCTTGCCCTCCCTTGGCGTTCTTTGCGTTAATTCTTTTGAATGGGAGTTTTAAACCTCACGATGCAGAGATCCGCATTGCCTGCATAAAAAAATGGGGGCTGGTTTTGAACCAGCCCCCATTTACTTTAGAACTCCATATTCGCCATTCTGACATAGCCTTTATAACGTTCTTTTGCTTCAACTTCTGTACGTCCAAATAATTCTTCAGCATGCTCAGGGAAAGCTTTGATCAGTGTTGTATATCGCACTTCACTCATGATGAAATCTCTGAAGCTTTCTTTTGGCTCTGCAGAATCTAAGACGAAAGGATTCTTGCCTTGATCCTTGAGTCTTGGATCAAAACGCCAGAGGTGCCAGTAGCCTGCATCAACAGCACGCTTCATTTGGTTCTGCGTTCTGCCCATACCCTCTTTAATGCCGTGAGCGATACAAGGTGCATAGCAGATGAGGAGTGATGGACCATTGTAGCTTTCAGCTTCAATAAGGGCCTTCATAAATTGATTTTTGTTAGATCCCATAGCCACTTGTGCAACATAGACGTAGCCATAAGTTGTTGCAATCATACCAAGGTCTTTTTTCTTAATTTTCATACCAGATGCCGCAAATTGAGCAACTGCAGCAGTAGGTGTTGATTTAGAAGCTTGGCCACCTGTGTTTGAATAAACTTCTGTATCAAATACAAGGACATTCACGTTTTCGCCTGAAGCCAAGACATGGTCAAGTCCGCCGTATCCAATATCATAAGCCCAACCATCGCCACCGACGATCCATTGAGATTTTTTGACGATATAGTCTTTATTCATTTCAATTTCTTTCAAGAGAACAAGCGCTTTCTCGTCAGTCACTGATTTGTCTTTGAGCAATTTAAGAATACCTTCATGCGCTGCTTTTGTCTCTCTTGACTCTCCCATTGCAGACAACCACAGTTTGAACGGCGCTTTAACCGCTTCGTCAAGGTCTAAAGCAACAAATTCATTCATGAGGATTTCAAGACGGCCTCTGATTTGCTTCACGCCTTGAGCCATACCAAAACCAAACTCTGCATTGTCTTCGAAAAGTGAATTTGCCCAAGCTGGACCTTTTCCTTCGTTGTTTTTGCAGTATGGTGTAGAAGGTGCTGATGCGCCCCAAATTGAAGAACACCCTGTAGCGTTAGCGATCATCATGCGGTCTCCATAAAGTTGTGTGATGACCTTCATATAAGGTGTTTCTCCGCAACCCGCGCAAGCGCCTGAGAATTCGAAGAGTGGTTGCGCAAATTGGCTGCCTTTAACGTTGTCCGTCTTTGTGAGTTTATCTTTAGGTTCTACTGTAACTGCAAAGTTCCAGTTTGGAATCTGTACATCAACTTGTGTTTCAATAGGCTTCATAATAAGGGATTTGACTTTTGAAGGACAGATGTCTGCGCAGTTTCCGCAGCCTGTACAATCCATAGTAGACACTTGAATTCTGTACGCTTGGCCTTCAAATTCTTTGCCCATAGCGGGTTTTGTTGCAAAAGTAGCAGGTGCTTTTGCTTGCTCAGCTGCATCGAGCATAAACGGACGAATAGCAGCATGTGGGCAGACAAACGAACATTGGTTACACTGGATACAGTTTTCAATTTGCCATTCTGGAACATGGACTGCGATCCCTCTTTTTTCAAATGCAGCAGTTCCGTGTTCAAAAGTACCGTCTTCTCTGCCATTGAAAGTTGATACTGGAAGATCGTCGCCTTTTTGAGCTGACATAGGTCTAAGGACTTTTGTGATGAAATCTGGCTCTTCAACAAGGGTTACTTTCTCATCGACAGCATTTGCCCAAGCTGCTGGCACTGCTACTTTAGAGATATTGTTGATGCCTGCATCGACAGCTTTTTTGTTCATTGAAACAATTTTTTCGCCTTTAGAGCCATAAGCTTTTACAATGGCTTCATTCAAATATTTAACCGCATCATCAAGATCGATGACTTTTGCGAGTTTAAAGAATGCAGACTGCATAATCATATTGATTCTGTTGCCAAGGCCGATTTCTTCGGCGAGTTTAGTCGCATTGATGGTGTAGAAATTGATCTCATTTTTAGCGATAAAGCGCTTCACATTTGCAGGAAGATGTTGTTCAAGCTCAGCATCACTCCAGATACAGTTAAGAACGAAGTTCCCGCCTTTTTTGAGGCCTTTAGTAATATCATACTGATTGACATATGCCTGTGTGTGACAAGCGACATAATCAGCTTCTTCGATCAAGTAAGTAGAACGAATTGGAGATTTACCAAATCTCAAGTGAGAAACCGTCACACCACCTGATTTTTTAGAGTCATATGCAAAGTAACCTTGTGCATAGAGGTTTGTTTTGTCGCCGATGATTTTGATCGCGCTTTTGTTAGCGCCAACAGTTCCATCAGAACCAAGACCCCAGAACTTACAACGTACAGTTCCTTCAACTTCTGTGACGATATTGTCGACAACTGGAATAGACAAGTTAGTCACGTCATCTTCGATACCCACTGTGAAGTTATGCTTAGGTGCAGTCGTAAGCATATCAAATACCGCTTTGATCTGTGAAGGCGTTGTATCCTTAGAACCGAGGCCATAACGTCCGCCGACGATTTTAGGTTGCACTTCACGGTCATAGTAGATTGAACGAATATCCATATAAAGAGGCTCGCCAAGTGAACCCGGCTCTTTTGTTCTGTCCATAACAGCAATTTTTGTCACTGTTGAAGGCATTACATCAAAGAAATACTCTGCAATAAACGGTCTATAGAGTCTGACTTTGATCATGCCAACTTTTTCGCCGCGCGCCATTAAATAGTCAATTGTCTCTTCGATGGTCTCAACAACTGAACCCATAGCGATGATAACACGGTCTGCGTCAGGTGCGCCATAGTAGTTGAAAGGCTTATAATCCCGACCTGTAATAACGCTAATCTCTTTCATGTAATCGCAAACAATCTGAGGAACAGCGTCATAAAACTTATTCGAAGCTTCTCTTGCTTGGAAATAGATATCTGGGTTCTGAGCAGTTCCTCTTGTTACAGGGCGCTCAGGGTTGAGTGAGTTGTTTCTAAACGTATAAAGCGCATCTCTATCGAGCATACGGTCAAATTCTTTATAGTCAATTGCTTCGATTTTTTGCACTTCATGGGATGTTCTGAAGCCATCAAAGAAATGAAGGAATGGCACTCTTGATTTGATTGTCGCTAAGTGTGCAATACCGCCAAGGTCCATAACTTCTTGTACTGAACCAGAAGCCAGCATCGCAAAACCAGTTTGTCTAACTGCCATAACGTCTTGGTGATCGCCAAAGATAGAAAGAGCTTGAGCTGCAAGGGCGCGAGCACTGACATGGAAAACACATGGCAACAATTCGCCTGCGATTTTGTACATGTTTGGAATCATAAGGAGTAATCCTTGTGATGCTGTAAATGTTGTTGTCAAAGCACCAGCTTGAAGTGAACCATGAACAGCACCTGCTGCTCCTGCTTCAGATTGAAGCTCAGAAACCAATACTGTTTGTCCAAAAAGATTCTTTTTTCCTGCTGCTGCCCACTCATCAACATTTTGAGCCATGTTTGATGAAGGTGTGATGGGATAAATAGCCGCTACATCTGTAAATGCATAAGACACATACGAAGCCGCAGCATTCCCATCCATGGTTTTCATGATTTTACTCATTCGATCCTTTTCCTCCTTTTGATTGGTGTATCAACTTTTTCATCTAAAGACTTAAGCCATAATTCTACCCTTAGAATTACGGCATTGAAAACGTCACTCTTAGTATAGTATACAATGTGCAAGCCTGTCAACGCATCTCAGAGCATTGGAAAATGCACTTTTTCATGAACAATCCGCTAATGAGAAGACCCAAAACTACTTCGATTGTATATTGTATACACAAACTTTTTATTCTTCTTTTTTCTTCATATCACTCATGGTCAGAAACCTTTTAGAAAGCAGTTTGCCAAGCATGGGCTCCACACCATAGTGGGTACATGCCTCTCTATACCTAACAAGGGCTTCTTGTTTTGGCCCTGTTTTTTTGTAAGCGCGGATGAGCATATTCTTAGGTGTGTGTTCCATATCGATAAATTCCACCACTTCTGACTCATATCCAAGAACTTCAAGGGCGTTTGCTCTGAGGGCATCCGTCAAAAGAGCTGCAAATTTTTCTTTAATGATGCCGTGCTTGTAAAGAAGGGGGTTCTGGTCCTTCTTGAGCTGAGCAAACAACTCATGTTGGCAACAAGGAACAGAAAGAATAGCCTTAGCCTCCAAGTCGATGGCTTTTTCGATGGCAAAATCCGTCGCCATATCGCAAGCGTGAAGGGTGATCATCAGGTCTATAGTCCCTTCTGGAACAAATTGTCGTATATCGCCCGCTAAAAACTGCAAATCCACGTAGCCAAGCTTGTCCTTTAGCTGATTGAGTTGAAGGATGACCTCCGTTTTCAAATCAAGACCGATCACCTTGACCGGGCGGTGGAGTACCTCCGTAAAGTAATAGTAGATGGCAAAGGTCAAATAGGCCTTTCCACAGCCAAAATCTAAAATTTTGAGGGCTTCTGCCTGAGGCAAGTGCTTTGCGGCGTCTTCGATGAATTCTAAAAATTTATTGATTTGCTTGAATTTATGCTGCTTGTCTTTAAGGACAATCCCTTGAGCGTTCATAATGCCGAGTGCCACTAAAAAATCTGCCGGTTTCCCCTCTTTGATAATATACTGCTTGACCCGATTGTGCTGTGCATCTGTCTTGACCTTGGTCGGCTTACCCTCAATGAGCTTTATGCCATTTTTTTTGTGGTAGAGCACCTGTAAGTCAAAGTCAGCGGTGAACAAAACGGCTTGCTTAAAATAGGGGCCAATCAGTTCTAAAATACGGTCCTGAGCTTCTTCTACAGAAACGTTTTTGTGAAGGACCTTTTTTTCGTAATCATATTCTAGCTGATAAACTTTTTCACCCTTATGGGTAAAAGGTCTGACGGTAAGCTTTACAAATGTGCTGAGTCCTTTGTTAGACAAGTCACTGAGCACGGCTGATATCATTGATTCACTTTTAAAGATTTGGGTTACTTTGTCCCTCAAACTATCCACTTATTTTCTCCATTTCCCACTGTCGGTTAAAATGTCTAAAACTCTTCCGCTGTAGTGGATTTGGCCATTTCAGCGGATGCCGAATCCTCTTCTGTTATCCTGAGAATCTCCATAATGTTCTCGATGAGAAATTTGTGCTTTTTCTCTTCAAAATGCATGCGGATAAAAATCGCTTTTTCTGATGCGGTTTCCGCTTGCTTCGCCATTTTCTTGTAATACTCTATGGAATTCTCTTCTAACTTTACAGCTTGGCCATAAGCCTCAAGCACCGTCTGGCTGTCTCTCAAGGTGATATTTTCTAGGATATAGGCTTGAAAAAGCGCCTCTGCTTCATAAAACTGTGTGTTGATCACAGGCGTATTCACTTTTTTTTGGAATGCATCTAGCATCTGATAATGCGCTTCTTCTTCATCTGCCAGAATTTCAAAAACCCGACGAACATTCAAATCAGGTGTTTGTTGTGCAAGCTTCTGATAGTACACTTTACCTTCAAGTTCCATATCCTTTGCAAATTGATAAATATCCATTTTGCCTCCTTATTCCACATTTTTGAATTGAGTCACCCCTTCTAGTCTACACCTTTCCCGTCACTTTCAAAACATTTTTCGTGAATCTTCCGCCCATCGCCCCTTTTCCACTAGCCCGTAAGGCCGATTCCCCTAGCACCCGGGTAACCTTGGTGCGATTCCACCATTCTCAGCATCGCATTCCCGCGTGAATTGCAAAAAAAAGGCTGCATCCCTCAGGATGCAGCCTTTTAAAATAATTTACTTTTTGCCTTTTGCTTTAAGAGCTGTGTTAAGAGCTGCTAATTCTGGAGCGTATTTAGTAGCGACGATTTTATCCCAAAGTGGCGCATTTGTAATACCAATGCGAGAAGGTACAAATACAGGGTCGAGGCCCATTTTCTTTTGCTCTTCGTAGTCTTTAAGTGTAGCAATACCTGGTTTTGTGAGAAGGACGATAACGACGATGTTGAACCACGCCATTGCGCCAACTGCAGCAGAACCAAAGTTCCAGACAACGTCGATTGACATAATAGTGCCGATGAAGCAAGTTGCAACGATAATACCGCGGCCAGCCATAAGTGCATATTTGTAGCCATTGCCGGTTGCATTCTTTTCAAAGATGTAGCCAATGCTTGACTCAGTGTAGAATGCATAAGCGAGTACTGTTGAGAACGTGAAGAAGAATAGTGCTACTGCAACAAATCCGCCACCAAATCCTGGAATGAATGTATTGACCGCTGTTTGTGTAAAGTTTGCTTTAGCAACGCCAGGAAGGAATTCTTGAATGAATCCACCTGCATTCGCAGGGTCAGCAACGTTGAATGAGTTTGTGACGAGGATCATGACAGCTGTAGCTGTACAGACGAAAAGTGTGTCAACATAAACTGAGAACGCTTGTACCAAACCTTGTTTTGCAGGGTGAGATACTTCTGCAGAACCGGATGCTTGAGCGCCCGTACCTTGACCCGCTTCATTGGAGAAGATCCCTCTTTTTACGCCCCACTCAATGGCTTTACCAAAGACTGCGCCGTAGAATGCATTCATGTTGAATGCACAGCTGAAGATGAGGCCAAAGACTTCGCCGATTTTAGCAAAGTTGACAACAAGAATGACAACTGCAAGGAGAATATAACCAATTGCCATGAAAGGAACGATTGTTTCAGATGTTTTTGCGATACGCTTGCCACCGCCAAATACAACGAGGGCAACGAGTACTGTATAGATAACGCCCAAAATGACTTTGCTAACGCCGAACGCGTCAGAACCAGCAGCTGCAAACGAAGCTGTTTGGATACCTGGAAGAGCGATGCCGCAACCGAAGATTGTGAGGACTGCAAAAGCGATTCCAAAAGGACGGCTCTTTAAGCCTTTTTCGATATAGTAAGCAGGTCCGCCGCGATATTCGCCGTTGATTTCTGCTTTCCAAACTTGTGATAAGGCTGATTCGATGTATGCAGATCCAGCGCCAAGGAACGCGATAGCCCACATCCAGAAAACAGCACCAGGTCCGCCTGCAAAGATTGCAGAAGCAACGCCTGTGATGTTGCCTGTACCAACACGACCGCCGAGGGCCATTGCAAAACTTTGGAAAGAAGAAGTGCCTTCGTCAGTAGCTTTACCGCCGAAAAGTTGTTTTACCATGTCTTTGATCAGACGTACCTGTGGGAATTTCATAAGCACTGAGAAATAAATACCGACGAGCAAACAACCATAAATCATTATCTTTGACCAGAAAAAATCGTCCGTTGCTACTGATAAATCAAGTAAATTCATATTATTCCTCCATACAATTTTTGGTGTATCTAATTGGAAATCAAGACTGTAGGATGCAACCTCCTTTGCTTAGACTTTTAAGATAAAATAAAGTGCACAATACTTTAATGCAAGTGGTGTGCCAAAGTGAATTGTGACTAAAACGCAACAAAGCCGAGGACATAACACCTCGACTTCGGGAAATAAATTGCCATTACGTGAAATTAATTGCCCAAATCTGCCTTGTCGGTGATTTGGTGTTCTTGCATCAAATTGAAAAGCTGTCGTCTCGAAATTCCCAGTATCTCCGAGGTTTGACTCAAATGTCCCCGGGTCGATTGTAGGACACTTTCTATATACTGTCTTTCTGTGTGCTTCCTAAAGGACTTGAGGGATTCAAAA
>JBBRGL010000062.1:0-10943 GCA_038240675.1 Peptostreptococcales bacterium | reverse complement strand
CCCATGGCAACGGCAACGGGCATTCCGTGAATATTCCCAGATGGCGAGGTCTCCGCTGTATTGATATCGGCATGGGCGTCAAACCAAATGACCCCTAATTTTTCTTTGTGTTGCATGAGTCCAGCAAGTGTTCCAATGGCAATACTGTGATCTCCACCCAGAATAAGAGGCATGGAATCTAGTGCCACAGCCGCTGAAATCTGACTACACAGAACACTATTAACCCTTTCAATTTCGTCTAGATACTTGAGATTAGTGCCCTCTGTAAGGGCATCTTCAGGCCTAAGAACAGGTATATCTCCAAAGTCCTGTATAGAATACCCAAGCTTTTCAAGGCGCGCTTTAAGTCCAGCATGTCTGATGGCAATAGGTCCAAGATCTACTCCAAGGCGATCCGCCCCTAAATTCAGCGGAACGCCAATAATGGAAATGTTTTTGGTTTTAGGATTCATGATTAAAGTCCCCCTTTAATTTGAGTGATAATTATATACCCTCAATCCTTATTCTTCAACACTGTTTATACTTCTTCCTCTTCATCATTTTCGGACTCCCCTTGAATGGCATTATCCCTTTTACGCTTATGACTGATTGTAAACGCGCCTAACCCAAATACAATCACCGTGACTATAAAGAGTAGCCCTAAATTAAGTGGCCCTGTGATGAAAATAGCCGTTGGCCCATCAGCACCGCCAATAATCCCAATAGAAGGCTCTCTCATAAAATGCCCCAATGAAAAATATAAAAGACCTGTCAATGGGATCAATAAAACTGCAAGCACTAAGGCGCCTATTCGAATCAATGGATGCATAACTTCCTCCGTTTGTGTTTGTGATTTAACCTATACATCCCATTCCTCATAAAAATCTTTCAAGAAATTCACCAATCGCTCATGCCTAATTTCAGCCATTTCCCTACCCTTTTGGGTATTCATTTTATCCTTGAGTTTGAGAAGTTTCTGATAGAAATGGGCGATAGAATCCTCCCCTTCCCCTATATTCGGGCCGATGACAGGCGTATAGATCGGCCTCCCTGCATGCCCACCATATGCAAAAGTGCGTGCAATCCCAATAGCCCCCAGTGCGTCTAATCGATCCGCATCCTGAACGATACGCCCTTCTATAGAGGCCATTTCATGGGTATTAGTGCCACCCTTAAAAGAGATGAAATTTGAGATATAAATAACGGCCTGCACAATTTCATCTGCAACGTTTAAAGGTATGAGCATATCACGAATAATCGCAATTCTGTCCAAATCCGTATACCCAAATTTATGATCTGCCACATCGTGAAGTAACGCTCCAAGGCCGACAATAAGGAGGTCACCCGCCCCTTCTGCTTCACAAATTTCCATCGCCCGCCTATATACACGCATTGAATGGGGAAAATCGTGACCTGAGTAATCCTTTTGAAACCGCAGTTGTATCTCTACTATAACTGCATCCATTGTTTGATCTGACACCCTCATCAAATATATTTTCCCCCACCTGTCTCTTTATAAAAAGACTCCAAAAATAAATGCATTTCAAACAGGCGCTCTTTGCCCATGATCTTAGAGCTTGAGTAATGTAGGCTCCGCGGCAAGTCCTTTGTAAATTTTTCGATGAGTGCAATGGCTGCCTTAAGATCCGGTGTCCAATCATCTATCCCAACGATGGACAAAATTCTTGCAATGCCTATGGTACCCATAAAATCCAGTGTATCCGCATCATGAAAAATGCGACTTTCAGGTGTGTGTGTTGGTTTGGAATAAAACATATGGCCTTTGATGATTTCGCCGACTAAAGAAATTGATTCTTTTGGAAAACCTATTTCGTGCAGTAGCCCACTGTAATGGATAGTCGAAATTTCTGCATGGTCTGTTCCTTCCATTTTATAAGGGGGAAAGGCACCTATATCGTGGAGATATGCCGCCGCAAACAACGCATCCTCATTGAGTTCAAGTCCCTCTTTCTCTGCCAATTCAAGGCTGAGTGCATAAACGCGTTCGAAATGAGAAATGCCCCAGGCTGGATGCTTAAATTCTTTAACTTTTTCCAAAAGATGATTCTTCCACATATGCATCTCCTCTATTCTTTGAGTGGCTTAAGTTGATGAAGGCCCACATAGTATTTGCTGTATCTAGAACCCTTAGCATCACTATACCGCCCTTTAGAATCAAGGACCATTATGACACCCCGCTTATGAATGGCGATTAAATGCCCAGTGAACTGCTGCGCCTTGAATAGAAAGGTGTATCTACCACCAACATGTATTCCCATAACGTCACTGGCGATTTCTCGAACGGTCGGAAGGCCATGGGTGCTTTGAGTCTGTCCAAAAATAGTGAAAATCAAGTCCTTGAAGGGCTTTTGCTTACAACTGGATTTTCCACTGAGTACAAATTCATAGGCATGACACAGTTCGTGCTCAAAAATCAACATAAGTGCGCCAAGACTATCCTTTGGTGATAAACCACCGACACTTTTTGCTCTTTGCCCCTCTTCAAAATTGAAAAGAAAATCTGCACTGATGCGAATTTCTAACTGACCTTGTGCTGGTTCCTTTTTCTTTTTTTGATAAAGCGTCATCCCTGCACTGCGGATCATTCTTTTAGAAAGGGAAAACTTCATCGTCTGAGTGTAATTATTCTTAAACCAATGATCCAGAAAATACAGATCATATAAGTTAAAAAGCAACTCTAAATCACGGGTTGACAACACTTCAATGGCACCATTTTTAATGTTATTGGACTGCTCAAATAAAATTTTTCGAATTTGGATGCGTTTCTCTTCTATTATGCCGTTTACCAAACCTTTACTCCTCCACAATCCGTCATTTGAAAGTTCTGGGAAAGAACGTCCATGAAAGCATTAATTTATATGCTGTGTTTAAAAAACGAGATACACACGACAAACTATGACTTTACTCCGTTTCTCTTTTTAGAGGTTTCATCCTTTTGACGACGACGCCACTGGTCGTCGAAACAGCAACTCTATTTTGCACAGCTTCTCTGAGAAGACTATAAACGACAGATGTCAGCGGAACACCGATCAGCATCCCGGGTATACCAAAGGCACTTCCACCCAATGTCACTGCCACAAGTACCCAAATACCAGGAAGTCCTATGGACTGCCCCACTACACGGGGGTAGATTAAATTGCCTTCAACTTGTTGTAAGACAATGATGTAACCCATAAACCATAAAGCCTTCATCGGATCGATGATCATGATCAGAAAAGCGCCAGCAACTGTCCCTATAAGAGCTCCAAAAATTGGGATAAGGGCTGTCACAGCCACTAATGATGAAATAACAAGGGCATAAGGCATTGAGAATACAAGCATGCCAAGATAACAGAGCATTCCAATTATAAAAGCCTCCAAAAACTGACCCGCTACGAATTTTGAAAAAATTGAATGAGAGAGTGTTGCAACCTTCAGCACATAAGTCACGTGCTTTGGCGATAAATAAGCCATCAGCAGTTTTTTAAACTGCCTTCCCAAAGTCTCCTTTTGGAGAAGCACATACAGAGAAAAGACAAATCCTAAAATCAAATTGATCAGCCCTCCTAGGATAGATGCCGTCACGCCGATGGTCGTGCTAAAAATAGCATAGCTACCCTCACCCAAAAATCGCGTCACTTTTTCATTCACTGCTTTCCAATCCATTTCAATCTTTGGAAGTTCTTTAGAATCCAAAGGCAGTGTACTCAAAGTCTTTGAAATCCATACCTCACTTTTGTTTGCAAACTCGGGCAAGTAATGTGCCACTGTTTCAATCGTTCGTTTGAATTCAGGAACAACCATGAAAAACAAGATTAAGACAAGACCGACGACTACACTCAGACTTATAAGCAGTGCCAATCCTCTTTTAAGTGAAGCCACAGATTTTTTGCGATCTGTACTTTTGATCACTAGGGAAAGACGCTTCTCAACACCTTGCATCAAAACATTCAGTATAAAGGCCATACTCAGACCTATGACAAAAGGTGTGAAAAGACCCATGACAGTCTGAATGCCGCCCCATGCAATACCGATATTCTGTGCAAAAACAAACAACAATACTGCAAAAGTGATGATTCCCAACAACTGCTTGATGTTTTCTTTAGTCAGCTCCATACTTTCCCTCTATTCATCTCTATTATGATCCAAAATCTTAATCACGCCACTTTCCAGTCCTATGCGCAAATCTAGGGGTTTAATGCCACTGTCAAACTGTACCACAATCATGCCCCGATTGCTTTCCTCTATAATGCCAACCCCAAAGGATTTGTGTCTAATCCTTACGCCCATTTTAAAATACTCAAGTGACGCGTCACTGATATCCTGACTTCTTTTAACCTTAGGTGTGGGTTTGTTGAGTACAGAAAAAATCCCGTGCTGTGTTTTCTTCTTGCCCTTCAAATCGACGCGTTCTTTCACAGCAAAATCTACAAATTGAGATATAGTAATCCCTTGCCCGTTCATCTTATTGGCAGTAATCACTTCGATGTGGCTCTTTGCCCGGGTCATTGCCACATAAAACAAACGCACTTCCTCTTCAAAAAGTTCCCTTTTGCCCAATTTCAATTGAGCCACACTTTCACGTGAAGGCAATATGCCCTCTATTAAGTCTACCAGAATCACTTGATCAAATTCAAGTCCTTTGCTCGAGTGAATGGTAGAAAGCAAAATATTGCATGATTTTCCCCTGTTTTGACCCTGACACCCTTGTTCTAGCACCGTTAAACGGCTCATAAAATCTTGAATACCCTCACAGCTTTTAGCAATGCATTTGAGTGCATTTATTTTTTGATTGACGGAAGTAGCAGATTGGCCTTCACTGGAAAGCTTCTTCATGTAATCCCCATACCCTAAATCCTTCTCAATGCTTTCAATGGCTTTAAGTGCACTCATGTGCTTAATCTTAGAAAGCTTGTCTTTAACAACACCCAGTTTCTTGCGCATGGATTCTTTAACCACAGGCATGGCATGAAGGGTCTTGAATACATTGTCCCTTTTGACTGCCAATAGCGCCACAACGATATCTTTTGTCAGACCACATTTAATTTTATAGTATATTTTCTCAAAAGCTTCACCGTCTCCTGGGTCCAAAGCGAGCCGCATAAAACACAATATATCCTTCACAATAACGTGGGTAAAAAATCCAACCTGGCCCTGCTTAAAAGCAACCTGCACCTGAGCTCTTTCAAGAATGTCGTACAGTGGAATCACCGAATCATTATTGCGAAATAAAACAGCAATTTGCTTGTTGCCCACTGGTTTTTTTAAGACTTTTGCCAAGTAGGCATATTGGCTATAGGTATCTTCAAAATGCGTGTGGAGTACTTCTTCGCCATTTTCCCTTGCTGTGTACATTTTCTTTTCGTAGCGTTCCTTATTGGTCTGAATCAAGTCATTAGAAGCCTTGACAATTACAGCCGTCGATCTGAAATTTTGCTCCATTTTAAGAATAGTGGCCTGTGGGAAATGACTTTTGAAATCTATCAGAGCCTTGGGATAGGCGGCCCTAAAACCATAGATGCTCTGATCCTCATCGCCTACCATAAATAGATTTTGAGACTTTTGAGCCAATAGCCGTATGATCTCGTGCTGCACAAAAGACACATCTTGCGCCTCATCCACGTTAACAAATCCATACTGCTCATGATACTTTTGGAGCAACTCTGGATAACTCCTTAGAATGCGAAGGGCGTAGACCAATAAATCATCATAGTCCATCAATTTACGACTGAGTTTGTACTGCTCATAAGCCTTATATACCATGTGAAATTCACACCCAGATACTTCGACAGCCTCGACCTCTTCTGTTTTCATCAGCATATTTTTACAAAAACCTATCATTTGTTGAACTGAAAAAACCAAATCTTCAGAAGGGTATTCTTTAAGGATCTCAAACAAAATGTTTCGCAGAACGCCGGTCCCTTGATCCATGACGACAAAAGCCTTGCTCCCTTTCATGTGCTCGTAATCCTTAATCACCTTATAACAGAGGCTATGAACCGTTCTAAAATCAAGATTCACTAAACCTTTCGAATCAAACAATTCGTCATAGCGTTTGCCCATATCCTTAGCCGACTCAACACTAAAAGTCAAGTTTAGAATAGACTCGGGATTTATAAGACACGTCTGAATCATGTGTTGAATACGGGCAATGAGAACTGTTGTCTTCCCACTTCCCGGTACCGCCAAAAGCAGTATTGGGCCTTCGACCTTATGAACAGCTTGTATTTGTTGAGAATTAAGTTCTATTCTCCTGTTTAATTTCAAAAAATCAATGACAGACATTTAAACTCCACTTCAATAGACATAACCTTATTGTATCATGAAAAAACACAGAGGGCTTTAATCCCCTCTGTGTTTTTAGCCATAATAATTTTTGACCGCCTCTATTTCGCCTTAATCTCAGTCCATATTTGGTTATACTGTTCGATGAATGCACCAGGATCTTTAAAGACTTCATTATTTTTCATTTGATCAATGACTGGATAAGCAATAGGATTGTTTTTAACCTCATCAGACAAAAGTGCTTTTGCCCCATCATTTGCTGTTGAATAGCCAATGTACTCCGTATTGCGCTTTGCAATTTCAGGTCTATTCATAAAATCGATGAACAACATGGCTTCTTCTATATGCTCAGAGCCCTTAGGAATGACCATTGCATCATACCATAAATTCGTGCCTTCTTTCGGAATTGCAAAGCCTAAATCCTCATTCTCTTCCATCATCCAGACTGCCTCACCATTCCAAGTGGTCATAAAAGTCGCTTCACCGGCGATCATCATCTGTTTGCCATTATCCACTACATAGGCCAAAACAAGCGGCTTCTGCTTAATGAGCAAGTCTTTAGCTTGATTGAGCTCATTCAGATCTTGAGTATTCATAGAATAACCAAGAAGCTTAAGTGCCACCATCAGCGAGTCTCTCTGGGAATCGAGCATAAGGATTTGGCCCTTATATTTCTCATCCCAAAGAATCTTCCAACTCTCCACGGGTTCAGTGACGAGTTTCTTATTGTAAAGAATACCCACAGTACCCCACATGTAAGGCACGGCATAGCGATTATCAGGGTCAAAACTCAAATTTTTAAAAGAGTCCCCAATAGATTTATAGTTTGTCAACTTACTCATATCAATCGTTTCGAGCATGCCTTCATTCGCCATTTTTTCAATCATGTAGTCGGATGGAATAGCGACATCATAATGGGTGCCGCCATTTTTAATCTTTGTGTACATATCTTCGTTTGTGGCAAAAGTCTCATAATTGACTTTGATTTTATATTCTGATTCAAATTCTGCGATGACAGAATCATCAATATAATCCCCCCAATTATAAACATTGAGCACTTTTGAACTCCCACCACAACCCGTCATCGTTAAAACCAAAACGACAATCAAACCAACTAGCCAAATCTTTTTCATACGATTCCTCCTTTAAGTACTTTTTTATCATTTTTAGCATTGATCAACAAAAGCAATGTGACTACAGTTACAAATAGAAGCGTTGACAGAGCATTGATCTTTGGATTGACACCACGTCTTGCCATGGAGAAAATCGCAATGGACAAATTCGAAACACCTCCGCCAGTTGTAAAAAAACTAATGACAAAATCATCGATGGACATGGTAAAAGCGATGAGAAATCCCGTAATAATACCCGGAGTAATCTCTGGAATCACGACCTTCCAAAATGCTGTAGTTGGCGTAGCCCCAAGGTCCATGGCTGCCTCAATAGTATCATTGTGCATCTGTTTAAGCTTTGGAAGTACAGACAAAACAACGTAAGGAATGTTGAAAGTAATGTGGGCCATAAGCAAGGTTATAAACCCAAACGGCATTTTAAAGAAGGCAAAAAGCGCCATCAAGGAAACGCCTGTCACAATATCGGGATTCAAAATAGGAATGTTGTTGATATTCAAAACAATCTTGCGCTGAACCGACTTCATGGTATGAATTCCATAGGCTGCAAAAGTACCAATAACGGTGGCAACTGAAGAAGATATGACCGCGATCATTAGGGTGTTCAACAAGGCCTCCATAATGTAACGATCCTTAAACAAAAGTCCGTACCATTTAAGCGAAAAGCCTTCCCAACTTCCACTAGATTTGCCCGAATTAAAAGAGAAGAGGATCAGCATAATAATGGGTGCATAGAGAAACAAAAAAATCAGAAACATGTAAAATCGTTTAAGTGATCGGGTTACCATAACTTCACCCCATCTTCCTCTTTATCCTTCACGCTCAAAATACCCATTGTCAGGAGAATAATTGCCATCAGAACAACAGAAATAGCAGATCCGAAGTGCCAATTACCCACCAACAAGAATTGTTGTTCCACCAAATTCCCGATTAAAGTCGTCTTTCCGCCTCCCAGCAATGATGATATTACAAAGGTACTGACGGCAGGCATAAATGTCATCAATATCCCCGAGGAGACTCCTGGTAACGACAATGGAATGATAACGCGTAAAAAGGTTTGGATTTTGTTTGCCCCTAAATCTTCAGCAGCTTCAATGACCCTTGAATCGATCTTTTTAAGAACCGTATAGATTGGAAGTACCATAAAAGGCAAGAAATTGTAGACCATCCCCAAAAGTACCGCCCCATCATTGTATAAAAAATTCACTGAACCAATACCCATTGCATTCAGCACTACATTGACGATGCCGTTTTTACCCAATATATTGAGCCACGCATAGGTTCGAAGTAAAAAATTCATCCACATTGGCAAAATTAAAAAAACAACTGCTATTTTCTCGTATTTTTCTCCCATACGCGCAATAATAACCGCCAAAGGATAACCGAGAATCAAACAAAATGCTGTAGAGACAAGTGCAAGGTATATGGAAAGCCAAAGTGCATTTAGAAATAAAGGATCCACAAACCTAGCAAAATTGCCGAAAGTCATTCGAACAGAGCCCATATAAGGAATTGTCAAACTATAGTAAAGCACCAAAAATAGTGGAACAACTATGAAAATCCCCGTCCAGAACAAATAAGGTACACTGCTCCATCTTTTTAGCATCCATTCACCTTCTTCATGATGTGTATGGCGTCTACATCAAAGCAAAGACCAACGACTTCCCCTTCCTGAACAGCTGAAGTGGAATGCACCATCCATTCGTACCCTTTAGACTCAATGAGCATTTCATAATGAACACCTTTGAAAACAAGGGAGATACATTCACCCACAAGTTGACCGAGAGCGGGTTCCACCATTACGATATCCTCCGGCCTAATGACCACATCAATGGATTCGTTGGCACAAAACCCACTGTCGCTACAAGCAAACTCTGAACCCATGAAACTCACGTTAAAATCTGCAATCATGACGCCGTCGATAATATTACTTTCACCGATAAAATCCGCTACAAAAGCATTTTGTGGTTCGTTATAGATATCAATAGGTCTTCCAATTTGCTGAATAACACCCTTGTTCATGACAATAATCTTGTCTGACATGGTCAAAGCTTCTTCTTGATCATGAGTCACGTACACGAAGGTAATGCCAACCTCACGCTGCATATCCTTCAACTCAATTTGCATTTCCTTTCTGAGTTTCAGATCAAGAGCTCCAAGCGGTTCATCCAAAAGCAACACTTCCGGTTCATTTACAAGAGCCCTGGCAATTGCAATGCGCTGCTGTTGACCACCGCTTAAAGACTGAATTTTTCTTTTTTCAAATCCATTTAAATTAACTAACTCAAGCATTTTTGAAATTTTCTTAGAAATAGCGGGCTCATCCGTTTTCTTGATGCGGAGCCCAAAAGCAATATTCTCATAGACATCCAAATGGGGAAAAAGTGCATATTTTTGAAATACCGTGTTGATTTGTCTTTGATAAGGCGGAACTGCATTAATACAAGCGCCATTAAATAAAATTTCACCCGATGTCGGCACTTCAAATCCACCAATCATCCGAAGCGTCGTCGTTTTACCGCATCCGCTAGGGCCTAAAAGCGTCAAAAATTCGTTCTTTTTCACCCAGATGTTCAAATCGTTGACGACGACTTCATCCCCATATTTTTTCGTCAGAGATTTAGTCTCTATCAGTTTTTCAGCCATAAATCCTCCTAAAAATTTGGCGGTGTGCTGACCATTAAAACGTGTGCAGCTTTTTTGCCAATATTGCTTATCTTATGAAAGCTATTTGATTTAAAATAAAAGCTATCGCCTTTTTTAACTTTATAAATGTGATTGCCAATTTGAACTGTTATCGTTCCCAGAAGAACATGTCCAAACTCCTGACCTTCATGAGGATTGTGCTCAAACAATACAGAATCACCTTGTAGTTCCACCAAAATCGGCTCCATAGCATTCTTTTGAGCATTGGGTATCAACCACTCAAGCACTATGCCTTTTTCAATATCTTCCTTAACAAAGATATCTTCCTTGGTAAAGACAATCTTCTCCTCTTGATCCGGTTTAAAAAAACTTTGAATATCGGTTCCCAAGGTATCCAGAATATCCATTAAAGTAGCAATAGATGGGGATGTCAAATCTCTTTCAAGCAGTGAAATAAACCCTTTCGAAAGCTCACAACGTGCAGCAAGTTCCTCTTGAGTCAAATTATTCTCAAGCCTCAAACGTTTAATCGCTTCACCGATATTCATAGGTCACCTCCATCATAAAATACTCCCTGTTTATAATTATAAACTATTAAAATAATAAACTCAAGGTTTAATATTAGTGTTACTCTACATTCGTTTAAAAACGAATCAACACATCTACAAATCATCATTTCAGAAGCTTTCAACACTCATATTCCTCTGAATAATAAACGTTTTTCAAAACTGAATATTAGCAACTTAATGAGTTAAACACAGCTTATTGCTCAAGAATAACACGTCGAATTTCAAACAAAGCTCAAAATCATATAAAAAAAACACGTTCATCTCTGAACGTGTTTTTTACCTTTGGAGCGGAAGAAGGGATTTGAACCCTCGACCCTCGCCTTGGCAAGGCGAT
>JBBRGL010000061.1:0-10974 GCA_038240675.1 Peptostreptococcales bacterium | reverse complement strand
CCCAAATTTTAGACAAAAACCACTATATGTTGTGGTTTAACTCTACTTTTTATAGCCTGAACCACTACGTGTCATCAGAATTATCGCTTCTACGTGCATCGAATGCGGGAATAAATCTATCGGCTGGACTTTTGTGATGATGTAGTCTTTTTCGCAGAGGATTTTGAGGTCTCTGGCTAGGGTTGAGGGTTTGCAGGAGACGTAGATGATGCGTTCTGGACTAAGGGTGAGGAGGGTATCTAGAACTTCTTTTTCACAGCCTTTTCTTGGGGGATCAACGACGACTAATTGGGCTTTGTGTCCGTCTGAGACGAGTCTTTTGAAGACGACTTCGGCGGGGCCTTCGTGGAAGCTTACATTGGTGATGCCATTGGCTTCGGCGTTGGTGTTGGCATCTCTGATGGCATCGGTGAGGACCTCGTTGCCATAGACCCATTTTGCGTCTTTGGCGAGGAGTAGGCTGATGCTTCCAAGGCCTGAATAAAGATCAAATACACTTTCTTCTGGCTGTAGGGCTGCATATTCTTTGACTTTGCTGTAGAGGACTTTTGTCTGCTGCGTATTGACCTGAAAGAATGAAAGTGGCGATACAGCGTAGGTGATGCCGTCGAGTTCTTCTTTGAGGGTTGTGTCTCCGTAAATTCTTAGGTTTTTGTGGCCTAATGCCTTGTTGCCTTTTTCTTTGTGGATATTGATATAAATGCTTTTCACATCAAGTCCTGTATCAAGAAGGCCCTGAACAAGTCCGTGGGCATCTGGAATGTTTTTACTTGTGACGACGAGGGCGACTAAATATTGGCCTTTCTCGTTGTTTCTGATCAGAAGATGACGAACGAAGCCCTCTTCTGATTTTTCGTTGTAGCAGGTTAAATCATTTTCTTCGATAAAGTGTTTGACCGCTTTGATAATCTTCGCGTGTCCTTCGTGCTGAAGAAGACAGTTTTCAACATCTACCAGTGTATGGCTTCCTTTTTTGTAAAAACCGATGACGACTTGCCCTTTGACGTCGCGTATCGGATAAAGTCCTTTGTTGCGGTAACGAAAAGGCTCCACCATGCCGATAATGGGTTCAACGGCTACATCCGAGAATCCACCGATGCGTTTTAAGGCTTCTTCAACTTTTTTTGTTTTGAACTGAAGCTGTGCTGCGTAATCCATGTGCATAACGGAACATCCCCCACAGGTGAAAGCAAGGGGACAGGGTGGCTGAATGCGAAACTCCGAAGGCGTCAATAGTTTTGTGATGCGCCCTTTTGCGTAATTCTTTTTTTGTTCCGTACAGACTACACCTAGTTCATCTCCTGGGATTCCGCCTTCGACAAAGACGATGAGATTGTCATGTCTGCCGATGCCGTCGCCGTCTTCGCTCACGTCGTCGATGTAGATTTCAAATTTATCATGTTTATTCATTTGGACCTCTCAGAGTGTTATTTTTAATAAATACCGATGGATTTCATTATTTCATTCAAATTATATCACATTTCGTTTATAATAGTAGGGAAAGGAGGGATAACTCTAGATGCGTTCTTTTATGCTCCTCATCACTTTAATAATGATTAGTTTTTCTTTATCGATTTTGCCTTTAGATGTGAAATCTTTTGAGATCAATTTTGATCATGTTTTTAACCCTATAGATGCTCCAGGAAATGTTGTCGCCCTTCCAAGCAGTTTTACCTTGAAATCAGTCTCCTCCGCCGCTATTTTGCATTTTAACCCTCAGGCGATTTTGATTGATGCGGAAGCCCTTGATAACCCTCCTGACGCATGGGAGCCCCTTTTAAATGCGAGTTTAGTGGTCATTGACTCCTTTACAAAAGCAGAGGTCAAATCATTGAACGAAGCTGATTTAGCCCGTTTAGTCATCATTAAACCCACTTCAGATCGTTTGAAAGCATCAATCAATCTAAATGTTGCCGCTTTGAATTTAAAAAATGGTTCTTATTCTGTTCAACTCAAATTTAACAATCCTCAAGTGTTGAAACATTTTGAATACACCTTTCACATCTTTAAATCCATTCCTTATTCAAATGTTCAAAATGCGCAAATTCAGACGGCTATGAAGCTCTATTATCCAGATGCGACCCGCACTTTTCTGATTCCAGTGTTTAAACCTATTGCCACCACGGACCGTATGATCCGTTCCTCTCTCAACAGTCTTATGGAAGTCCCTAAAGGATTGGGCCTTTATGAAACCCCTCTTGTCCCCCGCATTTCAAGAGCTGACTTCACAGGTGGAATCACTAAATGCAATATTTTGAAAAGAGATCTTTTAGAATCCACGTCTGATAACGATGCTGCACTGTCTTTTTCATCCATTGCTAAGACACTTTTTGAAGTTAAAAGTACTTATGTCATCAATCAAGTTGAATTCACTATAGATGGAAATCAAGCAGGACTCTACAAAGGGGTGGACCTCAGCAAGCCTTTTGTCTCCACAAATACCGCCCTTGCCTACTTGCCTTACAGCAGCGCCTCTAAAATATTACTTGCCTCTATAGAGGTCGAAGCTAATGACGGCACTGCCACAGTTGAATCTGTTTTTAAGGCTCTTCAAACAAAACCGCAATCAGAATCCGTTAGCGCTCTCTTACCTCCCGAAGTCCTCTTATTGGATCAGCACATCGAGGGGCGTAATTTGATCCTCAATTTTAATGACACCTTCAAAAGTTTGTATTTTAAGCACACTGATCTTCAAAAAATGCTTTTAGATGCCCTGAGTTTGAGCTTTTGTAGCATTGACGGTATTGATCAAATATCCCTGAAAGTCAATGGTGTCAATTTTTCGGGTTGGGAAAACGTGGAGGTTTTAAACCCATTTACCCCACCGACGCTTTTCAACCAAGTCCCATAATTCACCTCAAAATGAAAGCAGTCTATATGGCCTAAATTGCCAGTAGACTGCTTTTTTTATGAAATGTTCTCAAGTGCCTCTCTGTTCTCTTGAATCTTGTGTGCATTTTCTGTGAGCTGCTGATTGAGGATGTCTTGAAGATTGTTTTTAGACTCCAACGCTTGATTAACTGCTGAGTTGATGGCTTCTAGACTCATTGCATTCGTCTCACAGGCAAGAATCTGGCCCATGTTCTTTATGAAAATAGCAATTTTAGGATCATAACCTATTCCGACACAAGGCGTTCTGGCTATTGCACTAAATATAAGCGCATGTAGTCGCATAGAAATCACAAGTTCTGCGCGTTTGAGGAGCTGAGTCAGCTCTTGGCCCGAATGGGTCATGTACATTTTGACTGTCTCTGTCTCGAATTGCTTTAAAAGTACATCATCCTTGTTGAGTTGCATGGGAAGAAGTCCAACTGTGTACCCTTTCGCTTCCCAATGACCAATGAATTCAATGACCCAGTCCGTCGGCGCCATTGACATTGGCCAAGGCCGTAAGTTCAAAAGCAAGAGTTTTTCCCTTTCCACAGGCTCTTGTTTGACATCTAAGTTAAAGGCCAAATCCGCTCCATTTGCGATATTTTCGAGGCCCTTACTTTTGAGAAGTGTATAGGATTCCTCATCTCTCAGAACGATGTGTGTCATTCGCTTCAGTATTTCAAAGGTGAGCAATTGATAAAATCCACCCTTTATGGGACCAACGCCGTTACCGAGAAGGATGGTTTTTTTTCCTTGGATCAGCGCCATGAATAAGAGGAATAGATAATAGAGAAGGGACCGATTGCTGGTGACATTCTGGAGCATTGATCCTCCGCCGCCAATGATGACTTCCGACCATCTAATAGCTCTTAAAATGGACTTGAAATCATTCCGACTGACGCCGACGACCCCATAGCGCTGCTCAGTCTCTTTGATGGCATATGTGAGCACTCGAATATCCGCCGTCTCATGACGCTGACGGACGAGTCCGATAGTCGACTCTAATATTAAGTCGTCTCCAATATTTTGTGAGCCATAGTAACCAATGATTAAAAACTTGCGCGCCATGCTTTTCCCCCATCTAACGATCGTTCTGTATAAGGCTTACGCCTTCTGAATTGGTGCTGATGCAAATACGGATATGGCTGCTACAGATGTCCAAAAGTAAACCACCATTGCAGGTACTTCAAAGATATTTTCAACGCCATTGTGAAGGATAACGCCTACGATTCCAGAGCAAAATCCAATAGTGATGATTTTGAAAACCACAGTTCTTTGCCTCATCACAATAGAAGAGCAGTATCCCCAGAGCACGAGCATCATTAAGAAAAGTGCAGCTAATCCGAAAATTCCCATCTCGACGAGGGTTTTGATGTAGTAGTTGTCCAGATAAAAAGGCGATAGTTTGTTGTTCGTAGCCACTGCACCGCCAAATCGTCCAAGACCCAGTCCAAACACTTTGCTTTCAGACCAAGCAATCAGACCCTCTTTCCAGCGATAAAGTCGTCCACCACTGGCTGATTTAAACAGGTAGACCGGAGAAAAAATATAGAGCAGTCGGTTGACAAAACTGCCTCCTGCAAGTAAAACGATGCCTCCTAGAGCAGAGAGGTGTATGACCAGGCGCCTGTTGAGTAGGATCGCCGCAAAAAACAATCCACCTGCGAGCGCCAACCATGCACCTCGTGAAAGGGTGAATACAAGGCCAAGTCCCATGATTAAGGTCACCGCGCCGAACAGTGTTTTTCCTTTCCAAGACTTTTGTATAAGGGTCATGGCTACGCCCATTGGCGTAAAGAGGACAAACAAAGAACCCAGAATATTAGGACTTCCTATAATTGAAAAAGCTCGCGTCCGCACAACTTCTGTGCTGTCTACCCAGTTTCCGGGCATTTCAACGCCTGCAACATATTGGTAAGTTGCATGAAGCCCGAGAAAAAGTCCCGTCAAAACAAAGATATACATAATACGTCTGGCTTGTTGAGGCGTTTTGATATACTGTGTCATGACAAAATACCAAAGCACATATTGGAACATTGCTCTGAACCCTTCTATGGCAATTGAAAGTTCGGGCTTTACAATCAGGACATGTGTCACACCTATTAGAACAAAGATGGCAACTGGGATGTCTAAAGCTGTAAAACGATATTTGAGTTGCCCTTTTGACCGAATAGACTCAATCAGGAGAATCAAAATCATTCCCACAAAAAGAAGCTCATCCCAAATGGATGCCAAAGATTCTAAGGCCTTAAAATGCCGCAATATATAATCAATAAAGATATAAAACGCCGGTACATAGGGCAGTATCTTGAGCATTAGGGGGTACGCCAGAACAACGATCACAGCCACGACCAAAAGCATCACCCACTTGAGTGGAAGGACAAAATACAAAGCGGCGATTACGATTCCGAGAAAAAACGGAATAAGTTTGTTGTTTAATCTAAGTGTCATTTTTGATCACCTCCCGTTAAAAAAGCGTTAAACGCTTTAAACAGCATGCTTGTGTTTTTGTATTTCACAATTATGGGATAGATGAACACTGTGAACAGACAGTATGCCAGTGTAGGCAAAATTAACTTGGTGTTCATGGTTTTAAGGGCGATCAAGGCAAGAAACCCAAGGCCAAAGTAAAGCACTGAACCTATGCTGTCTTGTTGAAGAGCCACCAAAAAACTTTTTTTGATGCGAAACAGCAAGCTGCCGTCTAAAAGAAGCCCCGTTTCTTTGGAGAGTGCGCTGCATCCCCTCTCTAAAATACGAAGGAGACTCTCAATAAACCCAAGGGGTTTTTGCTTTGTAAAGGCCTCTTTTTTGACTTCGACCTTAAAATCAAAGTGGAAAACGTAACTGTTTTGGGCATAGACATAAAGTCGTTTAAGAAAGCGCACGATGAAGCTTTCTTGAAGAACCCGACTGATCATTTTTTCACCTCAAGTCCTATAACAACGCTTTGATAATTAAACAACTCCCCTTCTACGAATAGCTTGATTCCCTGTCTCACTTCTTGTTTTCCAAGTTTGTAGGCAGCACCTTTTTTGATGAACTTGCCTTCAAGGGTAATGATGGCCTCCATTTGGGTAGGGTCTGTTTGCTCAAATGTCTTTCCACTGGCGTCTACAGTTGTTATTTTGAAAGGCCTGACAACGACATCCGTCACAAATAAATCCATAAACCGCTTATCTTCTGATATTTTCATGCCCGGTTTGATGACATTAAAATAGCCGGGCTCCATGACGACACTGGTGATGATTTTGCCTTGAACAGTTTCTTCAATAGTTCCTATAGAATTCAAAGACTGATGCGATAGGTTTAGAAATAGCACAAAAGCAAAAAACGCTACCACCACAAGTGCTATTAAATCCAAAATGTTGATCCGTCCAAATACCTTTCCCTTTTCATCTACTGCCTTCATTCCTTCACCTCGATAAATTTAATCTTGCCGTAGACTTCGGAGTTATCCGTTTTGATAAAATAATTGCCGCCAACTTTTAAAGCCTGTCCACCAATTTCGATATAAGGCCCAAGTTTGTTGGCTTCTGCGCGAATACCGATGACAAGTACCTTTTCGAGTGGATCTTCGAAGGCAATGAGCTCACCTTTAGGGTTGACCACTGTCTTTACGGTGTTTCTCAGTTCGACCTTTTCAATGACGCCATCTTGATATTTGTTTTGAGCTGTAATTTTGTCGCCAATCTTAAAACTGCCTGCAGACCCTTGTGTCAACTTGAAAGCCTCAGCTTCAAAATAAACCGTCGTCTTTCCGTTGCTACTGGAAGTAACCTCTTGTTTCTTGAAAATCTGATTGCGGTTGAGAAACATGACAATGACCAAGATCGCCATGATGAGGATGACAACGTCAAGTATATTCCAGTTTCTCTTTTGAATTGTTTTGAGGGTTGCTCTCTTCTTCATTTTTTCCACCTACCTATAATATGGGTGTATATTTTCTGATATGCTTCAGCCATTTTAATGTGTGTATGTTCACTGCAAACCCGGGCTTCAAGGGCTTGTCCTAACCGAACTCTCAACTCCTCATCGGTAAGTAAGGTCTCCATGCACCCCACCAACTGATCAACGTGAGAATCTTCAAACAGCAGTCCTGTTTGCCCCTCTGTAATGAGTTCTGAAACGCCACCGACACGGGAACTCACTGCCGCTACGCCTAAATAACCCCCTTCTAGGAGTGCGTATGGGAAAGTTTCACTGTGGGAAGTCAGTACATTGATGTCGAGTAGTTGAAGCATATTGGTGATTGGCCTCACAAATCCAAGCATTTTGATGCGGTCTCTGCATTTTGTATTGTCCACTAACTGCTGATAGTAAGCTCTTGCTTTGGCTTCGCCACTGCCTGCAATGAGGAATATCACTTTGTCATTGCGCGCGCAAAGTCTCTCCGCAGCTTTAATAAAAATATCCAGCCCTTTGACAGGGTGAAAGCGGGTCACAATACCAATATAGCGAACGCCATCAAATTGAGGGATCTGATGCTCTTTTATAAATTGCTGTTTGCTCATCGTGGATTCATAACACGAAAAATCGATGCCATTATAGACGGCGTAAAGTCGATCCGCCTTGAATCCACGGCTGATCAACAGACTTTTGATGCCTTCTGAAATTGTAATCTGATATGTGGTTGATTTGAGTGCAAACTTGCTCATGGGTTTGAAAATCATTCTTCGAATGACGGTCTCGTCATAGTCTAACATATAGTCACTGTGGACCGACGCGACAATTGGAACAGAATGTTTTAAGCCATACAGCCCGCCAAGCAAATTCGCTCTAGACCCATGGGTATGAATCAGCTGTATTCCCTTTGATTCATGCACAATCCGGGACAACTCTACGAGCTGACTCCCTATCTTGCCTTCCAAGCTGTGGACTTCCATGCCGAGTTCCCGTCCCGCTAGTGTCACCGGGCCTTCGTTTAGAGTGACGACCACAACTTGAACCGCGCTATCAAAGCCTTTGAGCAGAGCCAATATATGCGTCATTGCCCCACCTGTATCTCGACCATTTACAATTTGTAAAACTTTCATGAATTGCTCCCACCCTAACTGATTTGGACTCTTCTTCTCACAACGTCAACAGATGCGCAAGCTGCTTTGTTTGTTGAACCCGACTGTATTTTTCGATGGCATCCCACACTGGATCATGGGAAAGCTTGCCGCTTTTCCACTGTTCATAGTAATGCACAAGTGCCTCTTCTATGCCTACGCTGTTTTCTGGATCCACCACTATGCCTGTGTGCGTCTCCCGAATGACGGAAGCAGCTGCTCCCTTTTCTGGCACCGTCGCCAGTATTGGGCGATTGACCCGAATATACTCAAATATCTTTCCAGAATAAAAATTTTCTAAGCCTTTCCCAGAACCCATGGATAAAAGGAGAATGTCTGATTCATAGAGCTTTTGAATACTCTCATGATGGGACATATAGCCGTAAGCCACAAGTTGATCCCCAAGGTTGTAGTCCTTTTTAAAGCCTTCCAGCACATCAGGTGCAATATTGCCCACTAGACGCACTTCAATTTTAGACATCTCTATGCGTTTTTCCTGAGTGACTTTTTCAATGGCTGTAAAAAACTCGACGAGATTTCTGCGGCCATAAAGGGACCCTGTATACGTTATGGTAAATTTTTTGTTGTCCTTTAGCATATTGTCAAAAGGGATAAAGTCCTCTGGGTCATAACCATTGGGAATAAAAGTTGACTTGCCCAGAAGAATGGGGTAATCCTTCAGAGAATTTTTGAGCATAAAGGGCGTATTGGTAATAAAATAATCACAGGCTTCACAAATTTTCTTTTCGAGTTTCCGTTCGAATGGCAATCGAAACCGCATCCACGGCATATCTGCGTAGTAAGGATTATTGGTCCATTCATCTCTAAAATCAACAACCCAGCGAATAGCAGGCCTTTTTTGCTTCAAAAATAAACCCAGCAAATGGCTGCTATAGGGGAAGGATGTGGTATAAATACAGTCTATTTTTTCGTCGTCGAGGATTTGAAGTACCACTTTCCGATTCATGCGCTGCCACAGAAACTCCGCATCAGGAATCATGAGAAATCGGCCGATTGCTTTGAGCGGAAGCGACAATAGCCCTTTGTGATGCAGGAGATCAAAGGGCTTTAGTGCATGAATTTTAAGGTCTTTAGGAAGTTCCTTCAAGAAGGAATCATCTTTAAGTGTGCCGACATATTGTTTTGTAATCACGACTGGCATCACATTCATAGATGGCAAATACTTGACAAATTTCGAACTCCGCTGAATTCCAGACCCCCCCATGGGTGGGAATTCATTGGCAATAAAAAGTGCTTTTATCATTGCCGTCCACTGCCGAGAAGAATGACATTGAAGCCTTTTTCTTTCAAGACTTTGTGGTCAAAGTAATTGCGCGTGTCGATAATCGTATTGCCCTTCATGGATGCCTTAATGCGGTCAAAATTCAGCGCTTCATAACGGTCATGATGAACGCCAAGAATGAGCACATCAGACCCTTTGACTGCTTCATAAATATCGCTAATGACCTCATCATTGTCAAAGACGTAGGGATCATTCAGCACTAAACTATAGCGCGAATCCCCATGAATCAGTTCTACGAGCTCCATGATAGGACTTTCCCGCATATCGTCAATATTGGGTTTATAGGTGAGTCCTAAAATACAGACAGCTGGATTATCGATAACTTGTGTGGCTTTTTCAAGCATGTGGAAAACGTGGTGCGGCATGCTGTCATTGGTCTCACGGGCAAGTTTGATAATGTGGGCAAGCTCAGGCCGTTTTTCCACGATGAACCATGGGTCAACAGCGAGGCAGTGACCACCGACGCCAGGTCCCGGTTGATGCAAATTGACGCGAGGGTGTTTGTTGGAGAATTCAATAACTTCCCAAGCGTTGATTCCCATAGTTTCACAAATTTTTGCAAGCTCATTGGCAAGGGCGATATTCACATCTCGAAAGGTGTTTTCCATCAATTTGCACATTTCAGCCGTAGTAGAATCCGTCAAATAAATCTCCCCTTTGACAAATGAGCGGTAAAGCGCTCTGCCTTGTTCTGAAGACTCTTGATTGATGCCCCCGACGATACGGTTATTTTCAACAAGCTCAAAGAGAATCTTTCCAGGGATCACCCGCTCAGGTGAATGGGCAACAAGGACATCCGTCCCAATGACAAGTCCTGACCTCTCCAATATTGGGACTACTATATCAAGAGTGGATCTGGGTGGTGAAGTGGATTCCAAAATAACCATATCGCCTTTTTTAAGCACAGGAAGAATGGCTTCTGTCCCGCTGACGACATAAGCCATATCTGCGCCTTTGTCTGCTCGGATAGGCGTTGGCACTGCTATAATATAGACATCACAAGGCTCCATAGTTGACGATGCTCTCAGTCGACCATTGACAACGACCTGCTTGACCAATTCTTCAAGATAGGGTTCTTCAATTGTCACTTTCCCCTCGTTTAGGGCATTCACAACCTTAAGATTGACATCATAACCGAGTACGCGATGCCCGTTACTTGCAAACATAGCCGCAGTTGGTAAACCAATGTATCCTAATCCAATGACGCATATGCTTTTCGCATTTTGATTCCTCTTAATTTGCATGCTTACGTCCTCCTAACAAGTCTTTAAAAAGTTTCATTTCGTTTTTATAAGTGCCTGAAATTCCTATTCCCGCAAAGTACACAAGGGCGCTGGCAAAGATGACAAGAATCAAGGACAGCTTCCCAGAAACCTGACCTAACATCCAGAAGCCGACTAAGGACATGCAGACTGCGGAAACGACGACAGACAGTGTCGCTTTTATATCCAAACGCAGTGACATGCGTTTTGAACCAAAGTAAAACATCATTATGCCATGAAAAGCGTAAGCAAAAGAGGTGGTCAGCGCCGCAGTGACGTAGCCGTAAATCGGTACAAAGATAATATTCATAACAATATTGAGAATAGCCCCAGCGATGCTGATATAAAAAATCGTCTTGGTTTGTTTAAGGAGTTCAAAGGGTTTAGAGGCATACTCAGACAGTCCGAGGAAAACCATGCCAAAGGCCACATAGCCAATAATAAGGGCCCCCTCAGTGTAAGCCGCATCTAAGATAAACGA
>JBBRGL010000060.1:0-10983 GCA_038240675.1 Peptostreptococcales bacterium | reverse complement strand
TAATCCGATCATAAAGTTCACTACGGTCTCGATCAAGCACGATCAGTTCAAAGTCAAAGTCTTGATTTTTTTGAGTGACATTTTGAAAGGCTAGTTGTTTAGTTGGACTGAGTTCTGCAATTTCAAGTGCTCTAATGACGCGGTGGATGTTGTTTGGATGAATTTCTTCCGCCTTTTGTGGGTTGATTATTCGTAGTCGTTCATGAAGCGCAACTCTTCCGTATTCAAGTGAAAACTGTGTCAAGGACTCTCTAAGTGACGTGTCTGGCTCTTGCTCAGAAAAATTCATCTCATACATCAGCGCATTAAAATACAGCCCTGTCCCTCCGGTAACAATGGGCTGCATCCCTGACGTGAGCAAACTTTTTATACACTGTGTGGCATCGGCCTTATAGGTGCTAACACTGTAAGCTGCTTTTGGATCCACAAAGTCAAAGAGATGATGCTTACAGCGATTAAGTTCAGAAAGCGTTGGTTTTGCAGTGCCGATGGCCATATCTCTATAAATCTGCATGGAATCACCACAAATTATTTCACCCTTAAGTGCCTCGGCAAGTCCAATGGAGATTTCTGTTTTACCAACTGCTGTGGGACCAGCTAATAAGATAACTTTTTTCATTTAGCCCGCTCCCTTTCTATATGCGTTTAAATCTTTTTTCTATCTTATTTTGTGAGATTGAAATCGAAATTGGTCGCCCATGGGGGCATGTATAAGGATTATCACATTTTGAAAGATCATAGAGTAATTTTTTGATCTCCATGTGTGTCAATGCATCATGTGCTTTTACTGCAGATTTGCACGCTTTTTTTGCAAAATCCTCAAGGGTCAACGTCTGTTTTCTAGACTCATCATTCTGGATTAGCTCTAGCAAAGTTTCCATGAGTTGAGTGCTTTGTTCGTAGGTCAAAAGACTAGGCGCTTCCCGTAAAACCAAGGTTTTATCCCCTAATTTATCAAGTGTAAACCCTAAACGATCAAAATAGTGGGTGTAGGCCTCAAAGCATAACATGGTTTTCAAATCGACTGCCTTTGTGAGGGGTATTAACAAAATTTGCCTTTCTATGGACTTTGTTTGATCCGCCTTCAAAAACGTTTCAAAGAGAATGCGCTCATGGGCTGCATGCTGATCAATAACATAGAGACAGTTGTCGTGTTCGCCGAGAATGTAGGCATTCTGAAAAACGCCTAAGGGCTTCATATCTATAAACAAATGTCTTTCTTCAATGAGATTCTGCTGATTGACAAGAGGGATTTCATTAGTGATTTGATTTTCGGTTGATTGCTGTTCAGCTTCTGCGAAAGCCAGCATAGCATCCAGTAATTTAAAGGGACTACTGTTTACTTCGATATGTTGAGATCCTCTGTACGCATCAGGGTGTTCTTGTATGCCTTTGAATTCGGTTTGACTTGAACCACTAAAAATGTCTTCAATGTCTTCAATGGTTTTGGATGGCCATATGGCTATAGGCTCCACTTTGGACTTATCCTGTGACAGCATTTCAGGAATCTGATGGGTATTGAGAAGCGCTGCCCTGACATGCCCTGACATCTGACTTCGAATAAGCTGTTCATGCTGAAATTTAATGTCCATTTTGGCTGGGTGAATGTTGATGTCAAAATCAGTTGGTGGCATATCGAGGATTATGACCCAAGCTGGAAATCGGTTGACCATGAGGAGGGTTCTATAGCCTTCAAAGACCCCGTCCGTAATCGTTTTAGAACGCACAGACCTGCCATTTACGATGAGTTGCTGATAATGACGATTCCCTCTAGAATAACTCGGTCTCGAAAAATAGGCAGTCATTGTATAAGCATCTGTCTCTACCGTGTACTGAACCAATTGTTTATGGAGATCAGACCCCCATAAATCATAAAGGATCACCTCTCTTTTGCCATCCCCTTTTGAATGAAACAGCAATTTCCCATTATTTTTATACTGAATGGCAATCTCCGGGTGGGATATCCCTATTTTGTGGATGCAGTCCAAAATCGCAATATTCTCAGAGATATCCGATTTCATAAACTTATACCGCGCAGGTGTATTAAAAAAAAGATCTCTAATGGTGAGTGTTGTCCCATTATTCGTACCAATTGGCCCAGAGGATAGGACTAATCCGCCTTCGATGACATACTTAAGTCCAAGTTCAGCATCCTGCACTTTTGTAAGCATTTCTATTTTTGAGACAGCCGAAATACTGGCGAGGGCTTCGCCTCTAAAACCAAGGCTCTCAATGGCATAAATGTCCTGAACGGTTTCGATTTTACTGGTTGCATGCCTTAAAAAGGCCAAGGGCACCTGATCTGCAGGAATGCCCTGACCGTTGTCTGCAATGCGAATCATTGTTTTTCCAGCGTCTTCTACATCGATAAAAATACGCGTACCGCCGGCGTCTATGCTGTTCTCTAGTAGTTCTTTAATCACTGAAGCGGGACGTTCAACAACCTCGCCAGCAGCTATTTTATTGGCAATGCTTGCATCCAAAACATGAATTGAGCGCATAGTTTAGCCCTTTCGTTTGTTGGCCCTTTGAACAAATTCAAATAATTTATTCATGGAATACATGGGTGTCATTGAATTGATATCGATCATTTTGAGTTCTTTGAGAATATCGGATTCCTCTTCATTGAAAAAACTCAGTTGTTGGTCGTTAATGACAGGTGTATCTTCAGTAACGTTGTTCATCACCGAAATATGAACTTTGTTAATATCGTGTGCTTCGAGGTCTAATAAAATTTCTTTAGCCCTTGAAATAACACGCTTTGGAAGCCCAGCCAGCCTGGCAACTTGAATACCAAAAGATTTATTGACGCCCCCTTTTTTAATTTTTCTTAAAAAGAGAATGTCCTCTTTCACTTCTTCAACAGCAATATAATAGTTTTGAACGCCGTTTAAACGCCCTTCTAACTCTGTCAGCTCATGATAGTGGGTAGCAAAGAGGGTTTTGGGTGTAGCACTTTGACCTATGCTCAGGTATTCAACGACGCTCCAGGCAATGCTGAGACCGTCGTAGGTGCTTGTTCCTCTGCCAATTTCATCTAATATCAAAAGACTTTTAGAAGTGGCATAACGCAGTATGTGGGATAGCTCTGTCATTTCGACCATAAAGGTACTTTGTCCTTGTGCTAGGTCATCGGATGCGCCAACCCGTGTAAAAATCCTGTCAACAAGCGCTAAAGCAGCGCGTTCAGCAGGTACAAAACAACCAATTTGACCCATGAGGGTTATAAGGGCAACCTGTCTAAGAAAAGTTGATTTTCCGGCCATATTGGGGCCTGTAATAATGAATAACCTGTTTTCTGCCATATCCAAGTGCGCGTCATTTGGAATAAAACATTGGCTGGCCACTAGGCTTTCTACAACTGGATGTCGGCCATTTTCAATAGAAATACTTTGATCTTGAGTAAAACTGGGTTTAACGTAGTTATTCTTCTCGCTGACTGAGGCAAAAGAAAGCAGTACATCTGCCTCGGCTAGAGCATGAGCGGTCTCTTTAAGGTCGAGAATATGCCTCTCTACATCTTGAAGTAAGGTTAAAAAAAGCTGGTACTCCAATTTATGCATCTGATCTTCAGAACCCAACAATTTTTCTTCATATTGCTTAAGCGGTTCTGTAATATAGCGCTCACAATTAGAGAGCGTCTGTTTTCTAATATAATTATCTGGAACGAGCTTAACATTGCCTTTAGAAATTTCAATAAAATAGCCAAACACTTTATTGAAACCAATTTTCAAATTTCTAATGCCCGTCTTTTCACGCTCTTCGCTTTCAACTGCCAGTAGCCAATCCTTTCCTGTCTGCTCGATATGCCTAAGACCCATTAATTCTGCGTGATATGTCTCCTTGAAAATACCGCCTTCACGCAGCGTAAAGGGCGGTTCGTCAACGAGGGCTTCCTCTAAAAGTCCAAATAAATCGTCGAAACCATTGATGCGGTCGTTGATATCTCGAAGCATAGGTGCCGCTTCTACTGACTCTAACAAGGTCTTCACAAGGGGAAGCACTGAAAGGCTCTGCTTCAAGGCCAATAAATCCCTGGCATTCGCTGAACCATACACGATTTTAGAAGTGAGTCTTTCAAGGTCATAAATTGACTTAAGGGCAAGTTTGAGTTCTTCGCGGATTATTTTTTCTTCAAGAAGCATCTCAACTGCAGAAAGCCTATTTTCAATGGCACTTTGGTTAAGCAAAGGCTCTTCAATCCACCTTTTCAATAAACGAGCGCCCATAGAAGTTCCTGTTTGGTCAAGTATCCAAAGCAAACTGCCTTTTTTATCTTTATTTCTAAGTGTTTCTGTCAGCTCTAAATTTGACCGCGTGTACTTGTCGAGGAGCATTACATCTCTGTCATTGTCCCAGATCAACTGATTGAAATGAACTAATTGTACCTTTTGCGTATCAAAGATATAGTGCAGCAACGCACCAATTACTTGTACGGTAGCGTTTGTCCCCGAGATTCCCAACGATTCAAGGGTATGCACTTTATAGGTTTCGGCAATGCGTTTTGCACAGGTCGCATAAGTAAACGTTGAGGCAGGCATTTCAGTAAATACACTTCCAGAGAATACAGGCATCTCTCTTAAGATGCTTCCTAATTCTGCTTGATAAAAAATAACCTCCGCAGCAGACAATTGAATCAAACTGTCAACCAATCCGCCAAATGCATCCTTCAAAAATGACTTAATATGAATATCGCCATTGGTAATATCCGTATAAGCCATAGCGTAAGCGTCTTCATGCATCACTACTGACACAAGGTAATTATTTTTCTTCTCATCAAGCATCTGTGGATCAACAAGAGTGCCTGGTGTCACCACGCGAACTACTTCTCTTTTGACGATTCCTTTAGCCATTGCGGGATCTTCAACCTGCTCGCAGATTGCAACCTTGCGCCCTTTCTGAACCAATTTAGCAATGTACCCTTCTACAGCATGATAAGGCACGCCGCAAAGAGGCGCTGTTTGATTGTTTCCCGCATTCCGTTTAGTCAGGGTAATTTCGAGAAGCGCAGACGCTTCGACGGCGTCCTCAAAAAACATTTCATAAAAGTCCCCAAGGCGATACATGAGAATATAGTCTTTATAGTTTGATTTAATAGCATGATACTGCTTCATCATCGGTGTTGAATTTTCCACGGTTTCCCCTTTTATATAAGATGTCCATTGTCTTCATAATAGCTGTGCTGTATTAAAGCGCACTCAGGTTAGGAACTTGTTCTCCAGAAAGAGAAAAATTGCGCGGGTGCGTAATCTTCACAAAGACCACTTGCCCTATGAGATCATGAATTCCTTCAAAATTCACCACTCTATTGTTGCTTGTTCGGCCGGTTAATGTGTTTCCGCCAGTTCTCGAAATGCCTTCAACAAGCACTTCAACCGTTTCATTTTTCATGGCCTTGTTTTTTTCCTTGACGATGTCGTTCATAACTTTAAGAACTCTCTCAAAACGGCTATGCTTGAGATCTTCCCCAATTTGATTGTCCATTTCTGCAGCAGGTGTTCCTGTTCTCAAAGAATAAATAAACGTATAGGCACTGTCAAACTTCACTTCTTTGGCAAGGGCTATGAGTTCTTCTATATCTTCCTCAGTTTCACCTGGAAATCCGATAATCACATCCGTCGTTATAGAAGCGTTTGGCAATTTTTGGCGTACGTATCGAACGAGATCAAGATATTCCTCCTTCGTGTAATGCCTGTTCATTGCTTTTAAAAGTCTATTGCTTCCTGCTTGCACAGGCATATGAATGTGATGGCAGATGTGTTTTGAAGCTTTGACAGTATCGATTAATTCTTTTGAAAAATCTTTGGGATGAGATGTCATGAACCTGATGCGTTCCATCCCTTGCAAGTCATCCACTATTTTCAATAATTCTTGAAAAGTTGTCGGGGCCTCTAAATCCTTCCCATAAGAGTTGACGTTTTGACCCAGCAGTGTAAATTCTTTTACCCCTTCAGCGATCAACAGCTTTATTTCATCCAGAACATCTTGAGGTTGACGGCTTCTTTCACGCCCCCTCGTATAAGGAACAATGCAGTAAGTACAAAAATTATTGCACCCATACATAATATTGACATAGGCTTTCATACCAATTTTACGCGTCACTGGAAGGCCTTCAATAATATCGCCTTCCTCTTTCCAAATTTCGATCATAGTGCTATCACTGCTCATGGCATCGGCAAGCATCCTTGGAAAGTGATGTATATTGTGGGTTCCGAAGACAAGATCCACGTGTCTATACTTGCTTTTGATGGCCTCAACTACATGAGGTTGCTGCATCATACACCCACAGACAGCAATGATCATCTCTTTGTTCTTGGCCTTAAGTGTTTTAAGCTGCCCAAGATTTCCAAAAACTTTAAACTCGGCATTCTCCCGAACACAACAGGTGTTGATAATGACCAGATCTGCTTCAGCCTTATTCGGCGCGGGTTTATACCCCATCATTCGGAGCATAGCATCCAACTTTTCAGAATCGTGCTCATTCATTTGACAGCCATAAGTCAAAATAAAATGTCTCTTTTGCTTACCCGTTTTTTCTTCATATTGGTCACTTAAACTGCGAATTTCGTTCATATATATTTGATTATCTATTAAAACCTTTCCGATATCTTCAGATGGTTTTTGACGCTTTCCCATTATTGCCTCCATGTGTAAACAACTGATTTTTTACAATAAAAAAGATGTTCCAAAGATTATTATAACACAACCCGTCGGTCCATCCAATTCACAGCTTTTAAGTTTTAGAAAAACACTGATGCAAACAGATTATTTAGGTATATGCAGCCTCAATTGAAAATCAAGTTTATCCATCATTCGAATAAAACTAAATTGTTCACTTTCTGTAAGGGCGTTCGCTACAATTCCGGTTACCACAGTTTGCATTTCATTGAAGCTACTGCATAGGTTTTTAGAACGATCGGTCAATTCAACATTTGTACACCTTTTGTCGGTTGAACTTTCTGCTCTGCTGACAAGCTTATAAGCTTCAAGTTTATTGATGAGTTGAGTACATGTGGATTTAGTACGGTTAACGTTTGATGAAATTTCGGACATCGTAAGCTTCCCATTGTTTCTGAGTAGTGTTTCCAAAATAAAACAATGGGATGAACCAAGACCAACTAAACCAAGGTTCTCGAGCTTTTTCTTTAATAAATTCCCATAAAGCTCATTGAGTGTTTCGATTGCATTGAAGATCTCTCTCTCAATCATGCTTTCCCCCGCAGAATGCAGTGTCTTTGGCTAAACACCGTAGAATTATTGTGACGCTCAATAGAAACGCCGCTATCTTAAAAATTATTTTAACATATGAGTGTGTCTACTGTCAAAAAACAGTTACAAAAAATCAACATCAAAAAATATAGACGAAAATGCAATTATAGATTGCTTAATGGTCATAATTTTACTAAAATAGATACAGAGAGAGCGTAAAGGGGAAATGTCTATGAAGCAATTCGCTGAAAGATTAAGGCACTTGAGAACATATAAAGGACTCACTTTAGCACAGATGGCTGAATTGCTCGAAACGACGAAAACGACATTGTCGCGTTATGAAAATGACAAAAGAGTTCCTGATGCTGACTTTATCATAAAAGTAGCTGTTTATTTTAAAGTCTCAGCTGATTATTTGCTCTGCCTCAGCAACAATCCCCTTTCAGTTGAAGATTTATTGACTTCAAAACTTACAATTAATCACCAGGTACTCAACAAAAAAATAAATTCTATGGATCATGCTTCAGCTTTGCCCGATATACCTTCAAAGACTGTCTAAATGTAAAAAACGAGCTGTGTCTTCAATAACACAGCTCGTTTTGCTATTTTTGATAAAAAAACGTTTTGATTGGCGTAAAATTGTATTTCTTGGGAACAATAATTTGTTCTGTACTGCCTACAAATAAAACGCCTCCGTTGTCAAGAGCACCATTAAATTTATGGTACATCAAATCCTTGGCTTCCTCAGTAAAGTAGATCATCACATTACGGCAAACAATTAAATCCATGCCTTTAGGATAGTCATCACTGAGTAAATTCATCGAACGAAACTCGACACATTTCTTGACTTCATCATTGATTTTATAGGCTTCGCCAATTTTAGTAAAGTACTTGGTTTTAAATTCATCGGGGACATTCTCAATGGATTTAGCTGTATAAAGCCCATTTTTTGCTTTATTGATCGCTTCCTTATCTATATCCGCAGCCAGAATTTTAATATCGCGAATGGGAAAGAAATTACTGAGAACCATTGCAAGTGTATAAGGCTCTTCACCTGTGGAGCAGGCTGCACTCCAAATTTTCAAAGTGGACTTCTTTTTCAAGAGCATGGGAATAATCTCTTGCTTTAACATGTCCCACTGTTGGATATTGCGATAAAACTCAGAGACGTTGATGGTCATATAATTGATAAACTCATCAAAAACTTCCTTGTTTTTATTCAACAAATCAAAATACGCTTCAAAAGTATCTTTGCCGTTGCGCTTGATTAAGGATTCTATACGACGCTTCATCTGTCTTTCTTTATAAAGCGATAAGTCAATCCCTGTTTTTTTTAAAATTTGAGTCTTAAAAAGTTCGTAACCGTCCATAGACATTCTCCTTAAGCCTCTTGATTGTCACTCTCAGGTGCATCAACAGCAGTTTCAACAGGAGCATCAACAGGGGTTTCAACAGGAGCATCAACAGGCGTTTCAACAGGCTTATCGATAACAGTTTCAACGATCGCTTCCACTTCTACTTTAGGTTCAAGCGCTTTCATGCTGAGTTTCAACTTTTTATCTTCAATATTGAGCTCAAGTACTTTGACATTGACTATTTGTCCAATTGTCAAAACTGAATTTGGCTTTTCAACGCGTTTATTGGAAATCTGAGAAACATGCACAAGGCCTTCAACACCTGGCTCAAGTTCAACAAACGCACCAAAATCAGTCATGTTGAGCACTTTTGCTTGGTGTTCAGTATCGGCTGCATATTTCGTAACAGCAATTTCCCAAGGGTTTTGTGATGCTTGCTTAAGACTGAGTGAAATTTTGTCATCTTCTCTATTGGTTGAGAGGATTTTGACCATAACCTTTTGTCCCACTTTAACAGCATCTTGTGGTTTGTTGACTCTTCCCCATGAAAGTTCTGAAATATGAACAAGGCCATCATAGCCACCAATATCCACAAAAGCACCGAAATTAGAAATTCTCTTTACTGTACCTTCAACAATAGCGCCGTCTGCAATTCCTGACCAGAAGGCTTCCTTACGAGAAGTTTCTTCCACTTGTAAAAGCTCTTTTCTAGAAAGGGTCATACGTCTTTTCAATTTATTGAGGTCAAGCATTTGGACTGTTACGGTTTGACCAACATACTTCGTTAAATCCTTTTCAAAGCCTAATGAGATATGGGAAGCTGGGATAAACCCTCTGGCATTTCCATATGTAGCAATTAAGCCTCCTTTAGTGAGTCCCGCAATACGCACATCGATGAGCGCCTTTTCTTCAAACTTGGCTTCAAGCTCAGTCCAATCGTAGGATTCACGAGCGCGTTTATAAGACAACAATACATTGCCTTGGCCATCATCCATCTTTATAATTGAAACTTCAATTTCTTGATCAAGTTTAAATACATCTTTTAAAGTCATCCCTGCTTCCAGAAGCACTTCATTCCGGGGAATGATACCATCAGATTTGTAGCCAATACTGACCATAACGTCGTTATCAGTTATTTGTTCTACTCTTCCTTTTACAATGCTGCCTCTTCTAGGAACTACAAATGAATCCTCCATTAAAGCTTGCATCTCATTGCTCATCATACCATTATCCATTAGCAACGTCTCTCCTTCACTTTCCAAATACGCGATGACTTCTTTCACAATCCAATTCGGTGTTGAAGCTCCTGCGACTATACCTATCTTATCATATTTTTTCAAATTATACACCGTTAATTCTTCTACAGATTCGATATGATAGGCGATTTGGGCTATTTTTTTTGAAATTTCAAACAACTTTTGTGTATTTGAACTATGCATACCCCCAATAACGATCATAACATCAACTTTTTTTGCAATTTTTTCTACTTCTTTTTGTCTTTCTTGGGTTGCAGAACAGATTGTATTATGCAGTGTAGCATTTGGGCATGCATTTTTGAAGTAAAAATCGATATCATTCCACACGGTTTGATTCAGAGTTGTTTGCGCCACAATCGTTATTTCAGAATCCATTGGTATCTTTAACAAAAGAAGCTGTTCTAGATTTTTGACGACCAAGGCCTTGTTATGACACCAGCCTTTGATCGCAATGACCTCTGGGTGATTTTCTTCGCCGACAATAATGACCAAGTCACCTTTTGAAGAAGCATCTCTTGCGATTTTTTGTACTTTTTTCACAAATACACAGGTGCCATCTAAAATTTTAAGACCTTTAAGATTTGCTTCTTCGTAGAAATCATAGGGTACTCCATGAGAACGCACAATGACAGTGTTTCCCGTTTGAATTGCTTCAAGTGAATTGATCTCATGAATGCCCATGTTTTCTAAATAAGTAACTACCTGATTATTGTGGATAATAGGACCATATGTGTAAATTTCATGATCTTTGTTGGTGTGAGCCTCTTCTATAGCTGTATCAATAGCTCTTTTGACACCAAAACAAAATCCACCTTTAGATGCGACTATTATTTCCATAAATCCACCTACTTCACGTTATGCAGGGCATAAATTTTTTGGATGAGCTCATTCCCGATAGCGTCATAATCTTCATTTGTAAGCTTTTTTCCATAGTACGCCGAAAGGTCTACGGGCGGAAAAGCTTTCATTTCAATTTTACCAAACAATTTGAAGGGTCCTTTGACAAACACAGGAATAATTGGGGCTTTTGCTTTTATGGCAATCATCACAGCACCTGGCTTCACAGGTTTTGGAGTCGTCGTAAAATTACGCGTTCCCTCTGGAAAAATGAGTAACTTGCTATCCTCTTGAAGTGCTCTAATGGCTGTCTTAATGGCATGAAG